>DJQG01000034.1 GCA_002438685.1 Ruminococcaceae bacterium UBA6392
TGCAGTCGAAGCCGATGTAGAATGTCGCCTTGCCGTTGTTGACAAGCTCTCTTATCTCATCCTCGTTCGTCACCTGCGCGATAAGTCCGCGTGCAACAAGTTCTTCGTAAATACCCATTTTGGTTTTCTCCTGTATAATCAGCTATTTTATTTGTTTCCGTTTATAATTATCTCCGCAAGCTCCGCACCGTGCTCAATAAGCTCGGCGCAGCTCACATTGGCGGCCTTCAGATCCGCGCAGCGGACGCTACCGTACTTTTCCTTAAAATCCGCAGCGCATTGCTTCGTAAGCTGTGCGATTTTGTCCTTTGCTTCGCTATCCGTCCCATCGGTAAATGGGTTTGCAAGACCTATAGCCATAACCGCGCCGGATATTGCACCGCATATCTCGCCGCAGCGGACACCGCCGCCAAACCCGCCGGATACCGCCAGCGCTGTTTTATCGTCAAGACCGGTATACTTGCCGCAGGCACAAAGAACACTCTGCGCACAGTTGAAGCCGCACTCATGCAGTCTTGCAGCATCTTCCTTTATTCCCACAATGCTGATCCCCCTTTCCCGCTGCTGCTTATTTTATCTTTGCCTTGAAGCGCTCCGCAGCAGCCATCTGCTCCTCCGCGCTGGCCAGCGTTGTCTCCGTGACAAAGTCGCCGCCGTGCAGCCGCGCAAGCTCGCGCCGTCTGCCTTCGCGGTCAAGCTCTGTCACCTGGGTATACGTTCTGCCGCCGCGCTCGTGTTTTGCAATAAGATAATGGCTGTCCGCCATGGCGGCGATCTGCGGCAGATGCGTCACGCACATGACCTGCTTTCCCCTTGACACGGTATACAGCTTTTCCGCAACGCGCTGCGCCGCAATACCTGATACACCTGTATCTATCTCATCAAATATCATCGTGCCGACACTGTCGTTTTCGGCAAAAACATTCTTCATAGCGAGCATAATACGGCTCAGCTCACCGCCGGACGCGATCCTGCTTATCCGTCCAAGCTCCTCACCGGCGTTTGCGGACATGATGAAGCGCGCATTTTCCGCGCCATTCGCATCAAAACCCTGCTCGTTTTCAACCGGTACAAACTCCACTGCAAAGCGTACAGACGGCATATTCAGCTCCCGAAGCTCGCGGACAATGCGCGCTTCCAGCTCCTCCGCCCTTTTGCGGCGCTTCAAGCCGAGCTTTTTTGCCGCAGAAAGGCACTGATCCCGCTGGGCGGAAAGTTCACGCTCAAGCTTTATGAGCCTGTCGCCGGCATATTCTATATCGTCAAGCTTCTTCCTGCACTCGTCAAGATACGCCGGCAGCTCATCCTCGCTTTTGCCGTACTTGCGCTCAAGCTTGTTCAGAAGCGAAATGCGGCTTTCAAGGCTGTCATATTCCTCCGGCGAAAAATCGAGACTCTCGCGGAAATCGCGTATGGTCTCTGCGGCGTCGGAGAGGGCAAACGCTGCGTCATTTATACCGTTCGCGGTGCTCTCAAGCTCCGGTGCGATTGCAGACGCTCTTGATGCGTAGTAGGCGGCGTTCTGCGCCATGGAAACTGCGTTGTCGTCCCCTCCGTAGAGTGCGGCAAACGCCGCATCCAACGCCTCCGTCAGTTTTTCGCTGTTTCGGAGAAGGTCACGGCGCGCAATAAGCCCCTCCTTCTCCCCTGCCTTTATATCAGCGCGCTCAAGCTCCTGTATCTGGTACTTCAGGCTGTCGCTCAACCGCTCTTTCTCTATCTCATCCATGCTGAGAGAGTCGATTTCTTTTTTTATTGCGCAGTATTTGTCATATTCCGCGCGGTACGCCGCCACATCGGGCGCGAGAGCTCCGAAGCTGTCAAGATACTGCATATGACGGCGCTCATCCATGAGCTGCCGCCCATCGTTCTGCCCATGAATATCCACAAGCATGGCGGCAAGCTCCTTCATCTGCGCCGCCGTTACCGGCGCGCCGCAGATGCGGCAGCCGCTCTTACCGTCGGCGCTGATGCGCCGCTGCAAAATAAGCTCGCCGTCATCAGCATCTATCTCATTGTCGGCAAGCCACGTCTCCGTTCCAGCAGTATCAAACACCGCCGTAACGACGCCTTTTTCTGCCCCGCGGCGCACAAGCTCCCGGCTTACTCTCTCGCCGAGGACAGCGCCGATCGAGTCAATGATGATGGATTTGCCCGCGCCGGTTTCGCCCGTAAGGACATTGAGCCCCGAATCAAACTCGATATCGGTGCTCTCAATTATTGCTATATTCTCTATTTTCAGACTGAGAAGCATAGCTCAAACCTCATTTTTCGATAAGTCGTTTTATGGAATCTTTCATCTGCGAAGCGTAGCTTTCGCTTCTGCAAAGGGCGAATATAGTATCGTCGCCCGCGAGGGTGCCGACAAGCCCCTCCCAATGCATGGAATCAAATGCCGCGCACGCCGCCTGAGCCATACCGGTATAGCAGCGGATAACAATTGTATTGCCTGCATAGTCGGCGGAGACGACGGACTGGGCAAATATGCTGCGGAACTTCGAGAGCAGTTCGTCCGACTCTGTCTTTGTGACGGCGTATTTATACTGGCCGTTTGCGCCCATGGTTTTGACAAGGCGCAGCTCTTTTATATCGCGCGAAACCGTCGCCTGAGTGGCATCAAAGCCGCTGTCCTTGAGCTTCTGAAGAAGCTCATCCTGGGTTGACAGGTCATATTTTTCAATTATTTCAAGTATTGCTTCCTGTCTTCTTTTTTTCAAGGTTATACCTCCCGTTCGTCGTGGGAACTGCTGTTCCATTTCATCATTTTCCTGTTGAGTATATCTACAAAACTGTCGTTCTTGAGTCTGATAAAGCTCGCACAGATGTCCGCCTTTTCGACCGTTATGCTCCCCTGCGCCGAGACTGTGAACGGCTCGTCGCCGTCGCACGAGACGGAGAGCGGTCCGTCATCATCGGAATAGATGCGCAGCACCGCATCGTCGCCCAGAACGAGCGAACGGGTGAACACCGAATGAGAACAAATCGGGGTAAGTATCATACACTCGAGCTTCGGATCGACCACGGGACCGCCGGCAGAGAGAGAATATGCCGTTGAACCCGTCGGAGTCGAGAGAATGAGTCCATCGCCGAGATAGCGGTTGAAATATCTGCCGTCGAGATCGACATTTATCTCTGATATTCTGCTCAGCCTCGACAAGCGCATTACGGTAGAGTCGTTCATGCTGTAGCCGCTCTGAACGCTGTCGCCGTCGGCGGCGGTGGTTTTGAGCATCATGCGCTTATCCATGCTGTAATCGCCGGTTATGAGCTTTTCGAGCAGAGCGAGCTCGTGTATCTCGAGACCCGCCATGAACGCAAGGCGACCCGCATTGATGCCGAGAACGGGCTTTGAATAGACGGCAGCTTTCTTGGCGGAATGGATTATCGTCCCGTCTCCGCCGACGGTTATGACCGCCTCGCAGCCGCCGAGCAGCTCTTTTTCCGGCAAAAATTCAGCCTTGGTATCCGAAAACACATCTTCCGTACCGAGCGGCAGAGAATATGCCGCGCCGAGTTCGTCGAGCCGCGAGCAGATAAGCCTTGTCACCTGAGCGGCGTTTTTGCGAGTAAGATTTGGAATTATTGCAAACATCATAGTTATTCTCCCGCTTTGAAACAGGCATGCGCCGCGCTGACGACTCCCGCAACATCGGGCGCCGAAACAGACTGCACTTCGTCCTTTTTCAGATATACGAGGTATTCTATATTGCCCTCCGGCCCCTTGACCGNNTCGGCGAAACGACGATCTTCATAGCGTATGTTACCCTTTCAGCGCTGCATGCGCCTGCGCGACAAGCGCGTCGATGTCAGGAAGCATTTCCTGCCCGGGCTGCATGGAAAGATGCGCAAGAAATTCAATGTTGCCCTCCGGCCCCTTGACCGGGGAAAAATCGAGAGCCGACACCGAAAATCCCGCCTGCACGGCATAGGAGCAGACATTTTCGATGACTTTTATATGCACGCGCGGATCTTTGACCACGCCTTTCTTGCCGACATTCTCCCTGCCCGCCTCGAACTGCGGCTTTATAAGGCAGACGGCACTGCCGCCGTCTTTTAAAAGCGGCGAAAGCGCAGGCAGGATATATTTCAGAGATATAAACGAGACATCCGCGCTCGCAAAATCGGCGCGCTCGGGAATCTCTTTTTCCGTTATGTATCTGAAGTTCGTCTTTTCGAGATCGACAACGCGGGGATCGGACTTCAGCTTCGGCGAAAGCTGACCACTGCCGGAATCGACTGCGTAGACTTTTTTCGCGCCGTTTTGGAGCATACAGTCGGTAAATCCGCCCGTTGACGCGCCGATATCGATGCATAAATATCCGCTCAAATCGAGTTTGAAAACATCGACGGCTTTCTCGAGCTTCAGTCCGCCGCGGCTGACATAGCGTTCCGACTCGCCTTTATACTCGATTATATCACAGTCGTTCGCCAAAAGTCCAGCTTTAGATACAACTTTGCCGTTTAAATATACATTCCCGCTCTTTATCATTTCCTTGGCTTTTTCGCGCGACGGCGCAACACCCAAAGAGACCATGAGAGCGTCTATGCGCTTTCTGTTTTCCTCCACGGTCAAGCCTCCGCAGAAGTGACGAACGAGAGCACACCCTCTTCGTCAAAGCCGTATTTATGTAAGAGCGACTCAACGGACGCCTGCTTGACGAAACCGTTTTCGATAGCTCTGAGATGATATTTTCCGGAGAATCCCGCTTTCGAGAGGTCGAACAGGAAGCCTTCTCCCGCTCCGCCGCGGCGTATGCCCTCTTCGAAGAAATAGACATCCCTGCAGTTTTTCGCCGCTTCCACCGCGCCCTCGCAGACGGGAATTATGCGATTGAGCTTTATAAGCTTCACGGATTCGCCCGAATTCACAAGCTTTTCATATGCGAACGCGCAGGCGGAAAAAGTCCTGCCGTAGGTTACAATTGCCTTTTCGGCGTTCTCATCACCGAACACATCGAAGTCGGCAAAGGTCGGCTTGATGCTCTCGGGTATCGTGCGCTGAGCTCCGCGCGGATATCTGACCGCGACAAGCTTCGACTCGGAATAGAGCGCCTGCTGCATGGCGTGTTTGAGTCCCTCATAGGACGATGGCGAATAGACGGTTATATCCGGCACGCTTCTGAGCATCGAAACATCGAAAACGCCCTGATGCGTCTCGCCGTCCTCGCCGACAAATCCGGCGCGGTCGATAGCGATGACCATCTTCTGCTTCTGGAGCGCAGCATCGTGCAGAAGCTGATCGAAGCATCGCTGGAGGAAAGTAGAATAGACAGCGAAAACCGGGATAAATCCGCTCTTCGCAAGACCGAGTGCGAACGCCACGGCGTGCTCCTCGGCGATGCCGATATCAAAAAATCTGTCTTTATGTTCGCTCGAAAATCTGTCGAGCCCCGTGCCGATAGACATCGCGGCGGTTATGGCGCACACGCGGTCATCGCAGGACGCGAAGCGGCACATGATATCGCCGAAATTGCTCGAAAAGCTCGTGCCGGATGAGAGAGGCTCGCCGGTGTTGATATCGAACTTCGAGATTCCGTGGAACTGCTCGGGCGAACGCTCGGCAAAATCATAACCCTTACCCTTGAGGGTGTTGACATGGAGAAGCACGGGTTTGTCATACTTCTTCGCCATCTCAAACGCTTCGCAGAGCTGCTGGATATTGTGCCCGTCGATAGGACCGATATAGTGAAGTCCGAGATCTTCGAACCACGAATCGGAATAGATAATGCGCTTCAATGCGCTCTTTATATCAAACGCGGCATCCGAAAGCTCGTTTCCGATGACAGGAATATGCTTCAGGAGCTTTTCGGTGTGCGCTTTCATGCGGTAATATTCGGGTTTTGCTCTGACGACAGCGAGATAACGCGCCATCGAGCCGACATTTTCTGAGATAGACATCTCGTTATCATTGAGCACGATTATGAGCCTGTCGTGCGTTCTGCCGGCGTTGTTTAAAGCCTCATAGAACATTCCGCCGGTCATCGAGCCGTCTCCGACGACGGCAACAACGGTGTTCTTGCTGCCACGCATGGTGTTTGCGGTCGAAAGTCCGAGCGCACTCGAGGCGGCGGTGCTGGAATGACCGCTGTAGAATATATCATGCTCGCTCTCATCGGGGCGGCAGAATCCGGAGAGTCCGCCCTCTTGGCGCAGAGTGTGGAAGCGGTCATATCTGCCCGTGAGCAGTTTGTGGGTATACGCCTGATGTCCGACATCCCAGACGAACTTATCGCGCGGGGAATCGAACTCCTTGTGCATGGCGAGAGTCAGCTCCACGACACCGAGATTGGACGCGAGATGACCGCCGTTCTTTGAAACCGTGTCGATAAGAACGGTGCGTATTTCGGCGGCAAGCTCGTTTAGCTGGGCGTAGCTCATGCCTTTTATATCCGCCGGGGAGTGTATATTTTTAAGGTACTTGTCAGATGCCATTTGACTTCAACCTTTCACTGAGAATGGATTGACGGTCACTTATTTCTGGAGAGAAGCTTTTCGGAAAGCGATATCAAAAAATCAGACTCATCGCCGAAAATTTTAAGCGCGTCTATTGCCTTATCGGTAAGCTCCGCGGCTATTCTCTGCGCCTTTTCGAGCCCGAGGAGCGAGACATAGGTGTTTTTGCAGTTCTCGGCGTCGCTGCCTATCGGCTTGCCGAGGGTCGCCTCGTCGCTCGTGACATCGAGGATATCATCGACTATCTGGAATGCTATGCCGAGATTTTCGGCATATACTCTCGTCGCTTCGAGCTTTCTGTCATCGGCTCCGGCGGCGATGCAGCCGAGCTGGCACGCACATCTTATAAGCTCGCCCGTCTTGAGGACATCGACACTGCGCAGATCATCGACCGAAACAGTCTTGTTCTCGTTTTCAAGATCCTGCACCTGACCTGCTATCATTCCGGCGCAGCCGGCGGCACGCGCGAGAAGCGAAACGGCCTTTGCAACGGCATCGGCGGGAATATCTTTTGCTTCGCCTACGGTCTGGAATGCAAAAGTCAGCAGCGAATCGCCGGCAAGGAGCGCGTTTGCCTCGCCGAATTTGATATGGCTCGACGGCTTGCCGCGGCGCATATCGTCGTTGTCCATGCATGGCAGATCGTCGTGGATAAGCGAATATGTGTGGATAAACTCAATAGCGCACGCGAGGGGCAGAGCCGCTTCGACGCTGCCGCCGCACATTCTGCAAAATTCGAGAGTCAGCATCGGGCGGATGCGTTTGCCGCCGTTTTCGACGCTGTATCTCATCGCTTCGAGCATCTTTGCTTCACCCGCGCCCGACGGTTCGGACGAAAGATACGCCATGAGCGCGTTGTTTATCATAGAGATATACTCGTCGGCTGTATATTTTTTACTCATCTTCATTCTCCTTTTCAAGCTCGGACAGTTCTTTTATCTTCGTCTGGGCTTTGTCGAGATACTCGTTGCAGAAAGAGACGAGCTTTGTCCCCTCTTCAAAGAGCTTCAAGGACTCATCGAGAGAAGCGTCGCCGCGCTCGAGAGCCGAAACTATATCTTCAAGTCTTTTGACCGAATCTTCGTAGGTTTTCTTAGCCATTGTCTGTTCCTCCGTTTTCGACAGATGAAGTGACGCGGGCGGTGAGCTTTATATCCGCCGCAGTCACAGTTATATCGTCGCCCTCTTTGGGGACATTCGTTTTTGATATCAGCTTTCCGCCGCGTTCGACCGCCGCATAGCCGCCCGAAAGTATTCTCAGAGGGCTGAGTGCATCGAGCCTGCCCGCGAGGACGGAGAGATTTAATTTATCCCTGTGATGCGTCTGCAGAGCCGCCGACTGCATATCGGAAAAGAGCGAATCGAGCGTCTGCCGCTGAGATATTATTTGCTGCATCGGTCCGTATGCCGAGAGCTCAGCAGAGATGCGTTTCATTTCATTATAGCCGAAGCGAACATACGAATCCAGAGCCGAGGCACAGCACCTGCCGAGCTGATTGATATATGCATGCTGCTCCGCCCTGTCGCTGACGGCAAGCTCCGCCGCTGCGGACGGGGTCGGCGCACGGAGATCCGCCGCAAAATCACAGATGGTGAAGTCAGTCTCGTGACCGACTGCGGAAATGACGGGGATATCGCTCGCCGCAACTGCGCGAGCCACTTTCTCTTCGTTGAATGCCCATAGCTCTTCGACCGAGCCGCCGCCGCGCCCGACTATGAGCACATCGGCATAATGCCCCGCGTTGAACCGCCTTATGGCATCGGATATCTGACCCGCTGCGGACGCGCCCTGAACCTGCACGGGACAGAGGATTATCTGAGTTGACGGGTTGCGGCGCGTTATGACATTTATAATATCCCTGACTGCAGCGCCCGTCGGCGAAGTGACGACGCCGACACGCTTCGGGAATCGCGGTATCGGGCGTTTGCGCTCCTGCGCAAACAGTCCCTCCGCTTCGAGCTTTTTCTTGAGCTGTTCAAAAGCGATGCTCAGAGCGCCCGCTCCGTCGGGCTGCATATCTTCAATATAGAGCTGATACTGACCGTCGCGCTCAAAGACGCTGACGCGCCCTTTGGCGATAACTTTCATGCCGTTTTCGGGCATAAAGCCGAGGCGTTCGTTATCGGACTTGAACATGACTGCGCGCACTGCCGCTTTCTCGTCCTTGAGGGTCATGTAGAAATGCCCGGTGCGGTAATGATTCGTAAAATTCGATATCTCCCCGCTGACGAACACCGTTCGCAGGTTATAGTCCGAATCCATGACGGATTTTATATATCTGTTAAGTTGACTTACTGTTACGCTGACGGTTTCAAGCATTTTTCTGCTCCCTGAGATAAGTCAGATACGCCGTTCCGGCGGCATTATCCGCCGAGAATGCAGGCTCGGCAAAGTATGCGCCGAACTCCTTTGTAAATCTTTGGCGTATTATTGAATTGGACATCACGCCGCCCGCAAAGACAAGCGGTATGTTGCCGTATTTTTCGAGTATATTCTTCGTCATTTTTTCGAGAGCCGCCGCCACGGAATCGAGGCAATAGAGCGCGATATCGCACTGTTCCTCACCGTTTTTTATCATATCGAGGCACTTGTTTTCAATGCCCGAAAGGCAGCAGTCAGTACCCTTGACGCAGGGCTTCGGCTTGAATATTTTTCGGCTTCTGAGCGCCAGTTTTTCGAGTTCTGCGCCCGCAGGGAACTTGAGTCCCATAGCGACGCCGACTCTGTCAACAGCCTGTCCCGCGTTGAGATCGAGAGTTCTGCCGATGATGTCAATATTGAGATGCTTCTCTTCATCGGGGCGCACCAGGAGCGCCTCGGTCGTTCCGCCGGAGACATGGAACGCGATAAACTCGCGGTCAAAAAGTTCAATATGTCCGCTCGAATAGACCGCCGCCGCGACATGACCCGCCTGATGCGAGAATTCATAAAGCGGCACGTTCAAAGCGGACGAAAGGCACTTCGCGGTATTGAGCCCGACGGTAAAGCACGGCATATATGAGCCCTCCGCATCGCGCGGAGCATATGACGCACCGATAAAATCGGGCTTGCCGCACTCATCGATAACAGCAGAAACGACCTGCCAGAGCTGCTGTGTATGATGAAACACGGCGTCGCTCTGACGCAGTCCGCGCTCGCCGCTCTTGACGGGCAGAAGCATCTTCTTTTGAAAAACACATCCGCTCACATCATCAAAGGCTGCGGCGGATGTAGTATAATTGCTTGTATCTATGCCGAGATAAACAGCCATGGTTTATTCCCCTTCCGGGGCGTCGGAGCCGCTTCTGTCGGCAAGCTTTTCTTCGCGCGCCACAGAGCCGAGAACACCGTTGACGAACGACGCATCCTCTGCCGTAGCGTATTTTTTACACAGCTCGACAGCCTCGTTTATCGAGGTGCCGACCGGAACTTCCGGTATGTACATAAGCTCGCAGATGCTCAGTCTCATAGCGGACAGAGCGACGCGGGATATTCTGTGCTTCTTCCAGTTCTTTGAATATTTTTCGATGATATCGTCGATTGAAAACAGCTTGTCCCACGCAGTCTGGGCGAGCATGGACGCGAACTCGTCCGGCTCTATAAGCTCGTTTTCAAGGCTGAGAGATATAATATCGTCCATATCCGTCTCGGGATTGAAGGACTTTTCAAACAGCAGGGCGAACGCCTGCTCTCTCGACTGGCTTCTTGTCATAAACTTTTCTGTACTCCCCTCAGAATTCCGCTCTCGGGCGGTAAACATTGCTCGGCACAAAAACCGAATCGAGCCCTCCCGCAAGAGAGGGCTTGAAAAATTTACTTTTCGCTTTCGGGCTTGATATCCATACCGGCTATCGAAACATTGACCTTCGAGACCATCTTTCCGGTCATGCTCTGGACGGCGTTCTTGACATTCTTCTGAATATCCGCCGCGACCTTCGGAATTTTAGTTCCGGGTGCGATATTGACATGGATATATATCTTGACATCGTTATCCGACGACAAGACGCGCACGGACTTCGCCGCGCCCTCTCCGAGCTTGAAGATCGAATGTACGTCGGGAGTCCTGGCGGCAAAGCTGCTCACGCCTTCAACGTCCTTGGCGGCATTGAGAGCTATCGATGCAATGACATCCTCGGATATTACGAGGTTGCCGATATTGTCAACAGTTTTGTTTTCTTCCACAGGGCATTCCTCCTTCTGCCCTATATTATAACACAAACTTGAAAATTCTCAACTACTTAATTCAACAATTGTTATGTTTTCGGCTGAAAAACCGGTCTGTTTGAGAACTATCTCCTTTATCTGGAGGATAACCGTGTCGTTGAGAGCGCCTTTTGCGACGATTACTTCGGCGGAGTTATTGTTGATTATCACGACGCAGTCGCCGCCGGTTTTCGCTTTTATCAGCGCTTCGATATCGCTCTCGAGCTTTATAGCGTTCGACAGAGCCTTGAGCGCCTCGGTCGCTTCTTTTACGGCTGAGGCATCGGACGAGCTGTCTTTTATAACCTTGTTGAGGGTCTCCGCCGCTTCGTCATGGGCTGAATTTCTTCTGAGCTTGGCGGAGGCGAAATAATCGCTGCTCTTGCCTGTCACCACCGCGCTCTCCGAGACTCCCGACGAATTGACAAGCTGCGCATCGCCGAGATTCCCGCCCGTGTTATCGACCGCCTCGACCGACGGCTTCGCGTTCGCGCTCTTCACCGACGGGCGGTTGTAATACCAGTTTATAAACACTGCCGAGCCGAGGGCGAGAACGAGTGCCGCGGCGATTATCTGCCTTTTCCTGACGACCATAAATATCAATCCTTTCGGGTTTCTTTTATTTGAACGGCGCGGTTACGCCGACATTTTCGTGATATATACGCGCGACGCGCTGATATCGAGAACGGCGGTTATCGCCTGGGTTATCTCCTGGCGCACGGCATCCGAGCCGCCGCCCTCGCAGACGACCGCAACGCCGCGTATCTTCGGCTGAATAAGTTTTATTATCATTCCGCCCTCGTTCCCGTCGGTCTCTATAAGAACATACTCCTTTTCGTCCGAGAAGTTTTCTTTTTCGAGAGCCGTGCCGCCGGAGGTGTCGCTTTTTATCTTTTCATTTTTTGCATAGACCTGCTCGGCGCCGCTCTCGAGAGTCACCATGACGCGGGTCTTGCCCGCTCCGTCTATCGAAGAGACTATCTCGGTCAGCCGCTTTTCTATGTCCTCGGCGTAGGTCTCCCCGCTCTGCGCCGCAGTGACGCTCTCTTTTTTCTCCGTCTTCTTTTCGCCCGACGGAATAAATTCGGAGAGTATGAGCAGCACTACGCCGAGCACGCCGACCGCGCAGAGCACGACAAGCTTCTTGTCGGAAGTGAATACGGACTTCAATTTTTCAAATAAGTGTTTGATATCCATCAGCTTGTGCTCCCGGTTCTTATATCTATCACTGCGTCCCCCAACAGGTTCTGGAGTTTCTCGACTGCCGCTTCTTTCAGCACTGCCCCGCCCGGCAATATGATATTCGCCTTTTTAATAAATATGCCGTTCTGCTCATCAATATCCGTCAAAAGGTCTATTTCGCAGTCGGGGTAGCCGTAGGACGCGAGTATTTCCTGCACGCCGTCCTGCATCTGCTGGGCATATGCGGCGGTCAGGCGGTAGTTCACTTCGTTGTTTAATTCGCTCGGTATCAGAGCTTCTGTATCTGGCGAGGATGCGGAAAAATTTGTTTTCATCAAGGCACTTGCAAGCGGGAAAACGAGCGCACATATGACTGCCAGCGCAGTGACACACCGCATTATCTTCTGCATATTTCCCTTTGGTACGAGCGCATATATGACCGACGAAAATATCGCCGCGACGCACACGCCGAGCGCCCATTTTTTCAGTTCTTCCATGCTACGCACCCGCTTTCACGGAAATGACTATCCCCGTTGAGATAATAAAGAGAGCCGCTGTAAAAATAACCGCCGCGTTTATCACGGTCAGCGCGGACGAGAGAGTATCGAGCACCTCGCCCGTTGTGTCGTCACCCATGGACGAAGAGAGCACGCCGAGGAGCTTCAACAAAACAATTCTTGCCGTCAGCTGAAGAATTACGGGCAGGTCTATCATCACAACGGCGATAACGCCGAACACGCCGACCGTGCTTTTGAGCAGAGATACGCTGCCGATTATCGACGAATAAGCGTCACTGAGCGCGCCGCCGACTATCGGCACGGCGGAGCTGAGCGCAAGCTTTATGCCTTTTGAAGCCAAAGTGTCCGCGCTGCCGGCAAGAAGGCTTTTGAGCCCCAGAACAGCCGAAAATGCCGCCGCAACAAATGACAGAACGCCTATAGTCAGCTTTTTTATCATATCCGCGAGCTTCGTGAGCTTCAATTCGGGGCTCAGCGACGCGGACACGCCGAAAGCCGAAAACGCGCCGCACAGGGGCATTATTATGTTCCCTGCCGTCTGTGCCGCTGCCTGCGCCGCCGCCATGGCAAACGAGCCGTAAGTCAGGGCGAGCGTAGGATTCCCCGCGGCGGTTATTATGCCGGCGAGCACGGGAATAAGCGCGAGCATAAAATCGGAAGTTGCCTCAACGGCGCTCATCCCCTGCGAGATAACTCCGGCGGACGAGGCAAAGACGGTTATCGCGACGGCGCAGCCTATGACTATATTCAGCGGCTCGGAAAAATTTTCGGCGGCGGCAGTGCCTTTGATAAGGCCGACGAAAACAACAACGCCCGCGATTATTATCATGTCTTTTATCGGCTTTTTGAAGCTCCCGCGCGCGATATCGGCGAACATGGAGATAATTTTTTTTGGCGAAGGCGAGAGCATCGACTGCCAATCCGATATATCTATCCCCGCCGAGTCAATAATGTCTTTCACATCATCGGGCAGAGAGTCGTCTAGGCTGTCCGCTCCGCTCGACTCATAAAAAGACGAATAATTGTCCGTCATCTCCTCTTCAAGCGCGAAGCACACGGCGGTATTGAGCGCGAACAGCATCAGCAGAGCCGCAATCACTTTCAAGCATCTCATAGACGTCCCTCAGATATTTATCAGTTCTTTTGCGAGCGCGACTGCCGACTTTATCAGCGGCAGGGCGAGCGCGATTATCGCCGCCTTTGCCGCAAGCTCGGACAC
>DJQG01000013.1:0-2275 GCA_002438685.1 Ruminococcaceae bacterium UBA6392
ACTACTCTATAATACAAGGATATTTGGTATATGTTCATCCCCATTCTCTCCGTTGTGACGGCGATATTTGCGACGCTCACGATTCTTCTGCGCCGCAAGGGAAAATCGTTCGAGGGCATGCTCTGCAAGTTCATTTCGAGCTTCGGATTCATGTCCATGGCGTTTATCGGCTTCTGCTACCGCATTGAAGAGGCGGATAAATTAGTCCACCCGTTCTATTTCTGCCTCGTGGCGTTCGGACTGCTGTTCGGGCTCGGCGGCGATGTTCTGCTCGGCATAAAAGAGATCGCGCCGAAATACAAGAACAAATTAATCGCGCTCGGCACTCTCGCGTTTCTGATAGGACATTTCTTCTACCTTGCGTCTTTTTACAAAGCAGAGCCGACTTTCTCGATAATCCCATACATAGCGGCGTTTGTAATAACCGCGATAATCGCCATTATCATGAAAGCTGTCAAGATGAAGCTCGACAGCAAGATGTATATTCTCTGCGTGTTCTATTTCTTCGTCATTGCGCTTTGCGCCTGCGTCTCGGGCTATATGCTCTGTATCACGCGCTCGCTGACATTCATTATAACCACCATCGCTTCGGTAGTGTTCGTAATCAGCGATTCGGTGCTCGCGTTCGTCTATTTCACACCCGTAAAAAAGAAGAACCCGCTCGTTACGATCGAGCTTGCGACATACTACACCGGTCAGATACTCATGGCGGCGACGGTGTATCTGATAAAATAAAAATCAGCATAACAGACAGGCGCAGCAGAACAAACTGCCGCGCCTGTTTTATTGAAATCGGAAAATCGCTATGATAAGAAAATTAGAAGGATCCGACCTGCCGCGCGTTATGCAGATATGGCTCGGTGCAAACAAAGAGGTTCACGAATTCATAGAAGAAAGCTATTGGGATGAAAATTTTGAAGCGGTGAAAACCGCACTCCCCTGCGCCGAAGTTTATGTGCACGAAAGCGCAAGGACAGAACCCGACGGTTTCATCGGGCTCAACGGCGATCACATTGATGGGCTGTTTGTGGACAAAGCCGCACGAAATCTGGGCATCGGAAAAGAACTGCTGGATTTTGCAAAAATCAACCACGCGCGGCTGACGCTCAATGTATATATAAAAAACTTCGGAGCCGTTAAGTTCTACCGCCGCGAGCTGTTTTCAATAGACTCACGCGGCATTGATGAAGAGACCGGGGAAGAAGAATATCTGATGAGTTGGAACAGAAAATAAAACAACACAAATGCAAAAGCCCTCCCGAGCAGGAGGGCTGATTTGATTTTACGACTCTTTTTCTTCCTTCTGTCTCTTGATAACTTTCAGGCGCGAGAAATCCTCGCGTTCTTTTTCTTCAAGAGCCTCGGTGATATATTTTATCGTCGCGGTGAACTGCGGGATCATGATATTGTCGAGCGCATTTGCCCGCTTCTGCGTTTTCTTTATCGCGTCGGCGAGGCGGTAGACGCTGTTCTCTATCTCCGCGAGCTCTGCGGTCATGCGCTTGACCTGCACGAAGCTCAGATAAGCCTCGTCGAGCTGTGAATTCGTCGAGTTGAGCCCGTAATACATATCGAGCTTTTCATCGCCGAGAGTCACGACCGGCAGCTCAACGCCCATGACGCTGCGAAGATCTATATCGAGCGACTCATCGACCGGTATCGCCTGCGCGAACTCGGCGCACATGCCGAGCGTGACATTCGCGCGCTGGAGTGCAAGATAAGCCTTTGAATAAGTCTCGTCTATCTCCTGCTGTATCTTCGACGCCTTGTCTATGAGCTGCATCATCTCATGCACGAGTATATTTCTTTTGCGGTCGAGCAGATCATAGCCGAGCTTGGCGAGATCCAGCGACTTCTTCGTGCTCATCAGATTACTTTTTGTCGGGAATACCTGTGCCATGACGCTCTCCCCCTTTCCTTACTGCTGTGCGGGCTTATAATGCGCCTTGAGGACATCCTCATCAACACGGTCGAGCTCGGATTCGGGCAGCATGGAAAGCAGCTCCCAGCCGAGGTCGAGGGTCTGGTCTATCGTTCTGTTCTCGTCATAGCCCTGATTGATGAATCTCTCTTCAAACGCTCTGCCGAACTCCATGAGACGCTTATCCGATGCGGAAAGCTCATCCTCGCCTATAACGGACGCGAGTGCCTTGGCATCCTGCACCTTGGCGTAGGACGCGAAGAGCTGGTTTGCGAGCATGCTGTGGTCGGAGCGAGTGTAGCCCTCGCCGATGCCGTCCTTCATCAGACGCGACAGCGACGGCAGGACGCTGAC
>DJQG01000013.1:2397-51837 GCA_002438685.1 Ruminococcaceae bacterium UBA6392
ATCGGTATCTGAGTGACCGAGCCCTTCTTGCCCTCGACTATTCCTGCGCGCTCATAGAGCGACGCGAGGTCGGAATAGAGGTAACCGGGGAAGCCCTTTCTGCCGGGGATCTCGCCCTTTGACGAGCTGAACTCACGAAGAGCCTCGGCATATGAGGTCATATCGGTCAGGATAACAAGCGTCTGCTTGCCGAGATCGAACGCGAGATATTCGGCGGCGGTCAACGCGCAGCGGGGCGTGATGATACGCTCGATTATCGGGTCGTTCGAGAGGTTCATGAACATCGTAACACGGTTCATGACGTTCGCGTTTTCAAACGAAGTGCGGAAATATTCGGCGACATCGTTCTTGACGCCCATGGCGGCGAAGACGATTGCAAAATCGTCGCCGTCGGCAACGTTCGCCTGGCGCACTATCTGAACGGCGAGCTCGTTATGCTTCATACCGGAGCCCGAGAATATCGGGAGCTTCTGACCTCTGATAAGCGTTGCAAGCGCGTCTATAGAAGATATGCCGGTATTTATATAATTTCGCGGATAAACACGCGAAACGGGGTTAATGGGCGAACCGTTGACATCGCGGCGGCACTCGGGATATATCTCACCCAGACCGTCTATCGGTCTGCCGAGGCCGTCGAACACTCTGCCGAGTATCTCGGGCGACAGCGGCATCTCCATGGGTCTGCCGGAGAGCACGGTGGTGCTGTTGTTCATCGATATTCCGCGGGTTCCCTCAAAGACCTGAATGACCACAAGCTCGCCGTCTATTTTGACTATACGACCCGCGCGCGAAGTGCCGTCCTCAAGTCTGAGTTCGACCATTTCCTCGTAGCTCGCGCCCTTGACGCCGTCAAGCACAACGAGCGAACCGTTTATCTGATTTAAACCGATGTGTTCAAAAATCATAGCTGTTTAAATCCTTCCTTGCCTTCAGAATAAGCGGACTCAGCGCAGCAGCGGAGCGAGCGCCTTGTCTATCTCAGTGCGGTAATCGTCAAACATATCGAGTCTGTCGTTGGGCACATCGTATTTTATCTTGACGAGCTTATCGAACAGACCGAGCTTCGTTATCTTCGAGATCGGCACCTGCTTTGCGACGACCTCGCGGCACTGGTGATAGAGATAGAGGATTATTTCCATCATCTTCATCTGCTTCGCGAGCGGAACATAGGTGTCCTCCTTGTGGAAGGCGTTCTGCTGCAGGAAGCCGACTCTGATAACTCTTGCGATCTCAATGACAAGCTTCTGATCGTCGGGCAGAACGTCCGCGCCGATAAGCTTGACTATCTCCATAAGGCTGTTCTCCTCAAGCAGGATGGAGCACAGCTCATCGCGGTAGTTCATAAACTCCGGACCCGCGTTGTCATAGTACCATGCGGACAGGTCGTTGACATATTCGGAATAGCTCGTATTCCAGTTTATTGCGGGATAGTGACGCGCATAGGCGAGCGACTTATCGAGCGCCCAGAAGCAGCGGGTGAAACGCTTCGTGTTCTGGGTAACAGGCTCGGAGAAGTCGGAGCCCTGCGGCGAAACAGCGCCAATTATTGTTATCGAGCCCTCGGTGCCGTTCAGATTCTTAACATAGCCTGCGCGCTCATAGAACTCGGAAAGTCTCGAGGGCAGGTAAGCCGGGAAGCCCTCATCGGCGGGCATCTCTTCAAGGCGTCCGGATATCTCACGCAGAGCCTCAGCCCAACGGGAGGTGGAGTCCGCCATGATAGCCGTGTGATAGCCCATATCGCGGTAATACTCGGCGAGGGTGATGCCGGTGTATATTGAAGCTTCACGCGCGGCAACGGGCATATTTGAGGTGTTCGCTATGAGCACCGTTCTGTCCGTCAGGGGCTTGCCGGTACGCGGGTCGGATATCTCGCCGAACTCTTTAAGAGCCTGGGTCATCTCGTTGCCGCGCTCGCCGCAGCCGACATAGATAATAATATCCGCGTCGCACCACTTTGCAAGCTGATGCTGGGTCATTGTTTTACCGGTTCCGAATCCGCCGGGGATAGCCGCCGCGCCGCCCTTTGCTATCGGGAAGAGCGTATCTATGACACGCTGACCGGTTATCAGCGGATGCTGCGCAGGCAGTCTGCGGTTGACGGGACGCGGAATACGGATAGGCCAGCGCTGGCAGAGGGTCAGCTCATGGTCTTTCCCCTTCTTGTCCCTGAGGGTAACGATTGTATCGTTTATCTTATATTTTCCGTCGGGCTTGACATCGACAACTTCGCCTTCAAGTCCGGGCGGAACCATAAATTTGTGCTTGACGACGGGAGTCTCGGGGCATTCGCCGTAGATGTCGCCGCCCTTGAGCTTATCGCCGGACTTGACGAGCATATTGACCTGCCACTCGCGCTCCTCGTCGAGTGCGCTCTCGGCGCAGCCCTTTGATATGAACGCGCCGTTGTGCTCGGCGATAGCCGAAAGCGGGCGTTCGATTCCGTCAAATATATTTCTGATTATTCCGGGACCGAGGGTGGCGAACATTGCGCCGCCGGTAGCATAGACCGGCTCGCCGGGCTTGAGCCCGGTCGTCTCCTCGTAGACCTGAATGGTGGTGAGATCCTTGTCAAGGCGTATGACTTCACCGACAAGCCGCTTCTCGCCGACGTAGACCATCTCCATCATGCTCAGTCCCGTCTCGCCCTTTATCGTAACGACGGGTCCGTTTATTCCGTATATAACATTATTCTCGGACAAGCCGTTCACCTCCGACCGTTAAAGTATTACTGACATTCCCGAATTTTCGAGGAACCACTCACGCTGCGCTTCAAGGCGCGTGTCGAGCGTATCGTCAGCCACGGTGCTGCCGCCGGCAACTCCGGCGCGGCATCCGCCAATAGTTATTTCATCGCTGCTCTCGACCTTACAGTCCCTGCCGAAAGCTTTCTTTATATCATCCGCAAAGCGCATATCGCCGGGGCGGACATAAACGGTCACATCCCCCTGTGGGAAAACCGCCGCAAAACCTGCCGCGCTCTTTTTGAGAAAATCCACGTAGCCGTCAGACTCTGTAAAGGCAACAAGCTTTTCGCGCGCGTCACCGAAGACCTCATCGGTAATTGCGCCGCGCTTGTCGGTCAGGCGGGCGCGCTGCTGAGTTCTCTCATTGGCGACGGTGCGGTTGAACTCCTGCTCCTTGAGCATACGCTCGCGCTCTATTTTCGCCTGAGCCTGGGAATGCGCCTTTGTCTTTGCCTTTTCAAGTCCGCTTTCGACCGTTTCGCGGGTCTTGCGGGTCATCTCCTCGTGGCGCTCCTCGGCGTCCTTGGTTATGGCGTCAAAAAACTTTGCGGCTCTTTCTTCCTGATTGAGCATTGGTTAAACACCTCAAATCTTTATGCCGATAGTGTCGCGCACATAGTGCGCGATGGAATCGCTCCCCTGCGAACCGTGGCGATCGGGAATCTCGACTATCAGCGGCTTATCGTAGTTGCGCTTTGTCTGCATTATGAAATCGCCGCACAGCTCGCACAGCGGGCGCGTGATGAGAATGATGCCGACCTCTTCATCGGCGAGGCAACGGTTGACCGCATCCTCGACCGATTGGGCGTCGTGCACAAGCTCTCCGTCGATACCCGCAAGGCGCATTCCGACAAGCGTATCGGCATTGTCGCTTATCAAATAAAAACGCATAACTTCCGTTCCTTTCAACGCAGCGTAAAGTTATATTGCTTTACGCCGCCGTTCTTCTGCCCTGCGGGCGTCAGACCTTGTTGAGGATAAGTATGGAGATAACAACACCGTAAAGGGCTATCGACTCACCGAGGGCGACGAAGATAAGCGCTTTACCAAATGCCTTGGGATCCTCGCTCGTTGCGGCGATAGCTGCGGGAGCACCGGCGGCAACTGCGATACCGCCGCCGATACCGGCAAGACCGGTAACAAGACCAGCGGCAAGAAGTCCGAGACCCTTGGAGTTATCTTTAACGGTTGTTGCTTCTGCGCTCTCGGCAACTGCGTCGGAAGCCTGAGCGGTAGTGTCGGCCGGAGCTGCGGTAGTGTCCTCGCTGCCGGTTGCAAAAGCGCCCATAGCGCAGCCTGCGACGAGCAGAACCATGACGGCGAAAGTTGCCGCGTTCATGCGAAGGCTCTTTTTGATGCTCTGACCCTCAGAGTGCTTCTTCATTGTGTACACAACGGATGCGAGAAGCACCGCCGCGGGAACTACGATCATAACGGAATAAAAAAGAGTTGTCATCATTTTACTTTACCTCCGATTAGTCTTTATTGGCTAAAGCCTTTTTGGCCTTTTTACCGGCAATTTTGGTTTTTATGTTCGTCTGAGCCTGTTCGAGCTTTGCGGGTGTGAACGCCCTGCCGCCGCCCTCATAGAAACGGCTGAACATCTCGTAGAACTCAAGACGCAGTCCCTGAATGCCCGAAAGCAGACCTTCAAGGGCAATAACGATAATGTTGCCTATGATGATAACGGGGATGTTGCTGCCGTCACCGCCGAGGGTGAACACAACCATCATCATACTGGCGTGGACTATAACAAACGCGCCGACACGAAGGAAGGACACGGTGTTGCTGAAATAGGACAGGACATATTCGATAAGCTCGAACAGGTTCTGGAGCAGGAAGTCAACGATGCTGTCGGGCTTCCAATCCGGATGCTTGTCGATAATACCTATCGGTATCTCCTTGATATAGAGCAGCACGGCGCAGACGCCCATGACGCTGAACAGCACGCTGTTCGGGAGAACCTGAGGACCGTTCATGAACGCTACGCAGAACGCAACGCCCGCGAGATAGAACAGTATACCGACGAGTCCGTTGTTGCTGAATATCGCTTCGCCTATCTTCTTATGCTTGAGGCAGGATATTACATTCAGGAGCATCGCGGTCACGACAAGGACAACGCCTATGCCGATAGCAACTATCAGAACGGTGTTTATCGAATCCATAACGCTCAGCGGCTTTGACGCCATGCCCAGCGCATGATAGACGGGATCGAGCATATCTTCATATCCGAACACCGAGCCGAACACGAAGCCGAACACCGCACTCGAAAGACCGCACGGGATAAGTATGCGCGCGAGGGGCATCTTCTTTATCTTCCAGCCGAGGACACCGAGCAGGAAGAGCACGAGTCCCTGACCGAGATCGCCGAACATGATGCCGAACAGCAGTGTATAAGTTATCGCGACAAAGCCCGTGACATCGATATCCGAATATGACGGCAGACCGTACATATCGACGAAGTACTCATAGGGCTTGAATATCGCTGGGTTTTTGAGCTTCACGGGCGGAGTCTTTCCGGAGCTCTTGTCGGGGTCATTCTCCTCGACTTCGACATTCTCTATAGCCTCCGCTTTCTTCTCGAACGCCTTTGAATCGTGCGCGAGCACCCAGCCGACATAGAAGAAATACTTGTTGTGGCACGCGGCGTAGCGGCGCATCTCAAAAACGGTATTGAGATCGACGAGCTTCGTATATATCTCGTTGCAGCGTTTGCGGTTTTCTTTCCAGAGTGCCGCGGCACGCTCGTCGAGCTGCTTCAAGTCGCCCTCGATAATCTCGATATTGCTCTTGAGCTGATCTATGACCTGCTCAACGGTACCGACTGCCGACGGGATCTGGAGACGCTCGAAATTGAGTCCCGCAAAAATGCTGTCGACCTCGTCGACGCGCTCTCTCGGCGCGCAGTAGACGCCCCAATAATCTGTCGCATCGGTCGAGCACGGAATGAAGAGCACATAGGGGTCGTCGTCATAGGCGACGAGCTTTTCATAGCTCTCCTTTGGCATATGACCGAAGCGGGTCTTGATGAACTTGCAGTTGAACAGCTCATCGAGTCCGACATCGAAGCCCGTGAAATGCTCATATTTCGCAATGCCGTTTCGACACTGCTCGAGCTGATCCTCAAGCTCCTTGTACTCGTCGTGCATCGCGGACAATTTTTCGTCCAGTTCGTCGATGTAGGCGCTGGTCTTATCGTCGAGCTGAATCTCACGCGAGCGGTCGCCGACTATCGTCGGGTCGGGCGCGGAATCATTCTCACGGATAAGCTCCTCTATTTTTTGCAGCATCGGCGCATAAGGGTTTTCCTCGCTGAGCGTCGAATAACCCATTGACGCAGACATATACTGCGTTGCCTGCTCGGGATGGAACGATCCGTCCAAGCAGCAGGTTGAAATGAAATTGTTAAGCTGACCGAGCGGACCCGTGACTTTAACAAGCTTCATTTTTGCAACTGCCAAGGTTTATCACCGTCCTTTTAAACTCTTAAAAAGCTGTCAATCGCCCACGCCGATAAGAAGTCGGCTTATTTCTTCAGGCGGAATATTATACCTTATACCCTCAATAATATGGGTAAGATTTTCTGCTTCATTCTCCGCGAGCGCGACATAACTCATCATCACGACGCTCGGGAAGGTCGAAAACCGCACAAGCCCTTTCGCGCGGTCATATCTGAGCTTTGCACTCACCTGCTCGACCGATTTGTCACCCCGCTCGGCAAATGCGGCATACACCGTGCCTTTGAGCGTTTGGAGTGCCTTTTCGGCATCCGGTGCTTCCATAAACCCTGTCAGCGCCTTTTCATCGAGCGTTCCGCCGGGCATCAGCATCGTGGTGAGCACGCTCTGCGGCATATTGGTAAGACGCTTGAGCCTGTAGAGCGAGACGATATTCTCGGCATCCGTATCGAACGCGTGCATCGCGTCAAGCTCCTTGCGCTCCTTGCCCTTGTAGTTCTTTTTGATGAGCGCCTCCGCCTGCGAGTGGAGATATTTATTGAGTGCCAGCTCCATGGCGAAATAATCGGGTCTGCCGTCGGAACCGACAGAAGCAAATGGGGCAAGAACCGCTTTATACGGCGAGCCCTCGACTGCCGCCAAGAGCAGAGCGATATTTGTCGCGGTCTCAAGAGCCGCGGCATTGAGCTCCGAGTGGCGCACGAAGAAGTCGGGCACTTTGGCGAGGTTCTTCTCCGGGTGGCGGCTGTTGAGATAGCGCACCGAATGGAGCAGCATATCAACATCGCTCAGCGTCACGAAATATTTATAGAAGCCGTCGCCGATGGATTTTTCATATCTGCAGAGGGAAGCGAAGTTGTTTGAAAGATGCTCCCTGAGCAGTATCTCTATCTGCCAGCGTCTGAGCGAACCCATTGTCACACCCTCGAACGCGTCGGCATAGGCGGTGTGGGCTTTCAGATAAGCCGCCGCCTCGTTGACGGAACGGCAGGCGAGCAGATCGGTGTAGTTCTGCGCGGTCAGGCGTTTGCCGTACATAGCACGAGCCTTTGCGAGCACTGCGTTTGCGGCGGACGAAACTGTCATACGGCACATTTCCTTTCAAAAAAATCTGATCAGTCGGCGTTCACGGCTCTGTCGGAGAGCTCCTGCGCCCATTTTTCGCGGTTAGCCTTGCTCTGCTCGTCGAGAGCATCGGAGACTGCCTGAGCCTTCTTCTCTATCTCATCGAGAGCCGTCTTCAGCTTCGCGTCATATTCGGATGCGGTCTTTGCTATCTCGCTCTCGGCGCGCTCCTGCTCCTCGGACTGAATCTTCTTCGCCTGCTCAGCAAGCTCGGAATCCGCCTTGTCGAAGAACTCCTGTTCCTCCATGGTGCGCTTTCTCGCGCGCTTGTCCATATCGACTATCGTTTTAATGATGCTTTCCATAACTGCACCTCTTTTGCGCTGTTTTGGTATACATTTCCGGTATACCTATTATATATACTGTTTCTGCTTCTTTCAGCTACTAAATTATATCACCAACATAGCAAAAGACAATATGCAAAAATAATAAACAATCTTCATTTTTCAAATTATTTTTGTACCGCGATACAAAAATTTAACAAAGTTATCAAAGTTATAAGAAAAAGTGCTTTTCTTGCGCTTTCAAAGCACAGAGCACCCTCCGGAGAAAACCGGAGAGGTGCCGCACGGTTTACTTTTTGATATTATCCTCGATGAGGATTCTTATCTTCTCGGCGATGAACGCACCGAGAGCGAACGAATGGGAATGATAGAACTTCATGAATTTCTGACCCGCTTCGGTCTTAAAAAACCAGAGTGCCCAGCTCGGAACGGGCTTATCTATTCTGCCCTTGTACTGAAGCTCGAACGGCTGAGAATAGGTCACGCCGCCGCTGCCCTTCATCTGGAAGCGGATATAGCAGCCGAGATCCTCCTCATAGTCGTTGAGGTCGATGGTGTTGCCCGTGGCGATAACTTTGCCATCGGCTATCCACTCGATGACTTGGCAGTCGCGGGTGGGATCGGTGGCAACGGTTATCGTGTTCGCCTTCTGGTCGACCTTGATATCCGTCACGAGCGGCACATTGCCGTCGCCCTCAAACTCGCCGACTCTGTCGGTGGTTTTATAATATCTGCTCGCGGCAAAGAAGTTGCCGTCTTTCATCGCCTTTTTGACATTCTCTTCGTTGTTCTCGGGCAGGACAAAGAACTCGAACGATCTGCCGACCTCGTTGAGCTGCTCGGAATCGTCATCGGCAAACGCCCAGATGTTTCTGCCCTTGGGGATAACGACCTGAAGCAGCTCATCCCAGAGCTCGCGGTCGCCGCGGGTGACTCTGTCGGTGTTGTTGACTATCTCCATGCCGAGGCAGCTCGGGCAGTCGATGAATATGCCCGCGAAATAGGCTATGTAAACGTTCCAATGCGAACGGTGCGGGAATCTGCCGGAATCGACCCAGTCGCCGACATGGTTGAGCACGGAATAGCCGCCAGCCTTTTCAATTTCAACAGGAGCGGTTCTGTAGTCATTTTCGATTCCCCACTCGCCCTGACCGTAGGTGGTGAAGTATCCGTTGACATGGGTCTTCGAGATAACAGCCATATTGCATTCGATTCCGCCGCGGATATCGGTCATGCCTCTGCCGCCGCGGTCAAGTCCCTTTGTGATGCGCTCGTAGTTTTCTTCGCTCATCGGATAGACTTTTCTGAACTTGTTGAAAATACCGTTCGTCTCTCGCTCACTCGTCCAGCCGTTTGTGATAACGCCGTGGTCGGTCATCGCAAGGATATCATAGTCCGCCTTGTAATATTCCTCGACCATCTCGTCGAGCGTCGGGTCGCCGTCGCTCGCGTCGCAGTGGGCGTGGAGGTTTGCTTTGTAAGTTTTCCACGTGCTCCAATCGACCTGCTCATAGGGGCTGATTATCGTATAATCCGTCTCTTTCGAGCCGAACGCGAACGCCGCCGGAAAAGCGGTGAACAGCATCACGACAACCAGCGCGGCAGACAGAACACGCTTGAAATTCTTCTTCATTATTATATTCTCCTTGAATTAATATGCGTCAAAGAAATGATCGAAAACATTGTAGCCGAGGAAGAAATACTTGAACGCCCAGACAATGGGATTGAACTTGAAATAAGTCCAGTCGAGCACTGTGACAGTTGCGCGCAGTGCGGTAGAGAGGTCGTGGGTCCTCGGAACTCTGACCTTGCCGAAATCCTCGCCGTTTCTTCTGATAACGAAGGGCTGAGAATAGCAGATACCGTTGTCGCCCGTGATATAGAATCTGACATAGAGATATGGCGTGTCGAGCAGATCATCCGCATGGAGATCGAGGGTCGCCTTGCCGCTGTCTATATCCGTCTCGCGCTTGATAACATTGCAGTTTGAGACCCAAGTTATCGCATTGAAGTTCGTGCCCTCGATACTTATCGTGTCGTTTTCGTCGTCGACGATCACGCGGGTGACGAGCGGAGTGTCGTCGCGAAGATAAGCCTTGGTGTCATAGACTTTATCCTCGTCGAAGCCGGGCATCTCTTCCATGCCGTTGAGCTCAACGCCGTTTGAATAGTGGGAGACCGCGAAGCACCAGCCGTTCTCCATACCCTTGCGGACATTCTCGTTTGTCAGCTCCGGCAGAACCATCATGGTATAGGCGTCGTTTATCGAGCGGACATCGTGGGAATCAGAAAAAGCGAAGCCCCACGGAACGACGTTGTTGGGTATGGTCTTCTGGAGTATCTGATCGTAAAGTATGCGGTCGCAGCGGGTGTGCGCGTCGGTGGCGCTGTTGATGCCCATGCCGACGCTCGAGCCCTTGTTGTCAAGGAAGATACGCGCAAATTTATTGGCATAATAATCGTCTATCTTTTGACCGACATGGTCTTTGCTGTCCTTTTCGGGATAGACATACTCGCCGACATGGGAAAGCATGGATATTCCGCCCTTGCGTCTGACACCCTTCGACGGAGTCTCATAGTCGCCGTAAACGCCGGCGAGACCCTGACCGTAGTCTGCATAGTAGCCGGTCAGATGGCAGTCGCACTTCGGGGTAGCCATATTGAGCTCTATACCCTGCGGGACATCGAGCATACCGTTGTTATGCGTTCTCGTCTGCGATGCGGCAGTGCCGGTCGTATAGGCTTTGTACTCCTCATCGGTCAGCGGATAAATGGGCGCGAGCTTCGTGCGCTCGTATTTGACGAGCCTTATCAACGGCACAAGCTGCGGTTTCTGATCCCAGCCCTTGTTTATCGTGCCGTGGTCGGTAAGCGCCAGGATATCGTAGTTGAGGTCATAGTGTCGCTCGACGACTTCGTGGATCGGCAGATAGCCGTCGCTCGCGTTGCTCTGGGTGTGCAGCTGAGCCTTGTATATTCCCCAGCTGTCCCAATCGACATCCGCGTAAGGGTCAGTTATCTCGTAGCTTATCTTTGCCGGGGCTGCCTCATTCTCCTGCGCAAAGGCGCAGAACGCGAGCGAAGGCACCGCAACAAGCAGGCAGAGCAGCAGCGACAGGGTGCGTTTAAACATTGTCATTCCTCCGTATGTAAAATTTTTATTCTGTAACATAGTTTAAAACATTCGGCAAATTAAGTCAACAAAATTAACATAAATTTCGCAGAAAAATATCATTTTTTATGCATATTTCAGTCGTGCTTTTCGCATTCTCACCATATGTTTGTTCAATTTGACATTTTTCGGTGAATTTTCGTTGACAAGTTTTGCATATTTTGATATACTCGATTTGAGATTGACTTCACGGAATTATTCCGTGAAGTCTTCCAAGGAAAAGAAAAATAAAAACAAAAAAAGAAAGGAAAAGACAATGAAAAGAAAGCTTATCTCCGCCGTTGCGCTCATCATGTGCGCAATAATGTTCCTCTTCTGCGGCTGCAAGTCGAAGAAGAACGGCGACGACACAACTGCCCCATCAGAGAGCGGCGCAGCAGTCGATGCAGTCACCGATGAAAGCACCGAACCCTCGTCCGAAGAGACAACCGAGACTGAGAAGAAAGAGCCCGCTGCCGATGCCGTCAGAAGGGTTACAGACATCTCAAGAAATCCCGGTCAGGTCAACACCACCACTCCCTCGGTCAGAAAGCCTGAGTGGAAAAAGGCCGGCAAATACACCTGCGGCAAGAACCTCGCGGCAGGCGAATATTATGTTGTTCCCGAGTCAAAGAGCTGCTCGCTCGTGCTTACCGATGGCAAACACCTTGACGAAGACGAAATAGTTGAATTCCCCGTTCTCCCCTGCGGACTGTTCGTCACAATGAAAGCAGGATATACTCTTGAAGTCAAGAACGGTAAATTCATCCTTGCCTCCGAAGTTGACAAAATGACCGCCGCCAACGGCAAATACAAGCTCGGCTCATACAGAGTCGGCGTGGATATTCCCGCAGGCGAGCACGTTATCGGCAACGCCAAGAGCGTAAATATTATAGTTCTCTCAACCACTGACTATTTTGACGAGAACGGCGAAGCTCTCCCCCTCATCGCTGACTATCCCGCATATGTCTCCCTGCAGAAGGGTCAGCGCGTGATGTTCCTTGAGGATACCACAGTTGATATCAAGACCCCCGCAGCGAACAGCGACGGCAGCTTCAACAACGGAATGTACAAGGTCGGCAAGGACATAAAGCCCGGCAAGTACACCCTCGTTCCCAAGGACTCCGAAAACGGATACATGGTCTATTACGATCTGAGATATATCGAGCTCTCCATAGCCGATTCGGGCGAGAATATCAAGGGCACAAAGGTAATCGAGCTTGCAAACGGACGCTATATCGAGATAAACGGTTTCAAGCTTGTTCCGTATGTTGAGCCCGGCACGACCGCTGCTCCCGAAACTACATCAGAAGCCCCCGAGACGACCACGGCGGCTCCGGACACCACAACCACTACAGCTCAGGGAACTCCTTCCGAAAGCTAAATAACAAACCAACCAATCGAAGAGTCGCAGAGATGCGGCTCTTCTTTTTTGCCCGTGTTGACTTGAATGTTCAGGTTTGATATAATGTACAAAGCGGAAAGAACCGCAATAATCCTCACGAAAGGGAAAAAAGATGAAAAAGCTTATATCCGTCATTCTCTGCATTGCTATGCTCGCCGGTGTTCTGGCGTTTGCAGGGTGCAAGAAAAAAAAGGACAATCAGGACACAACAGCTGCTTCGGCGGAGACAAGTGCTGCCGATGCCGCCGGCACAACAGAGCCCTCTGCGGACAGCACTGCGGCTGAAAGCTCCACCGCAAAAGAGACAAAGCCATCAAGCAGACCGGCTCAGACTGTTCCCGCCGCGGCAACGACCGACGCGCAGGTGGTCACTCTCCCGACTAACTCAACCGAAAAGCCCGACGACGGCAGCTCCACCGGCTGGAACGGCGCGGGAAACTACAAATGCGGCAGCGGAAGCGGCAAGCTCACCCCCGGCGAATATTACATTGTCAAAACTTCGTCAAACTACTCCGCGCTCCTCTGGGATGGCAAGAAGAAAGACGACAAGGGTCAGCCCCTCGCTTATGATATAACAATAGACGGCACACATACGCTCGTCACTCTCGAGAGCGGCTACGAGCTCTACATCAGCGGCTGCAAGTTCATCAACACCGCCAGCGAGCATCCCAAGGCAGTCAATGGCAAATATGCCCCCGGCACATACAAGATAGGCAGAGATATTCAAAAGGGCGAGTACATAATCAAGAAAACCTCCGGCGCATACGGCGGACTCAGCTTCAAGAAGAGCGTTAACCCCTATATTCAGAATGTTGCAAGCGATTTCAAGATGGTCGATGTCTCGGTCTATTATACGCTGTCAAAGGACGGATATGTCCACATCACGGGCTGCGAGCTCTATGACGCCGCTTCGCACGACATGGCTTCGATAGGCTGCAACGGCACAACTCCTGCGATGTACAAAGTCGGCAAGGACATAAAGGCAGGCACATATACGATAACCCCCGACGGCAGCGGAAAGAGCTACTATGCGGTCTACAAGAATTCGACGGATTCCTCAGGCTCCGCGAGAATCGCCGAGACGCCCATAACCAAGGCTACAAATGTCGCTGTCAGCGACGGCGAATATATCTGGTTCTACAGAGCTTCGATGAAATACTGCAAGAATCCGAACTCCGGACTCGACTTTGACGCCACGGCAGCTTCGGAATAAGGCGAAAATAATTACCAATATCAGAAAAACGGACAGCCGCAGCAGTTTCGCTGCGGCTGTTTCGTTTTGGGCAATGAGCAGAAAAAGATATGTAAATTGGGATTTTCTATAACTCGGGCCATAGCAAAAATAAGAGCAAGCTACTCAACCTCAATTTATTTATGATCATGCTTTTAACAGCGCGGCGCGGCGTTGCCGGGAGCTTGGTGGATGGTTTGTAGGATGCCAATAAAATTGTGCAGATTTCACAGGCGGATAACATCCGCCCAACCGCATATATTTTACTTATTACTTGGGCAGGATTCTTGCCTTATAAAAATCCCCGCGCCTTTCGGTGCGGGGAAAATTTTATCTGATATATGGCAGCGGGTTTACCGTGCTGCCGTTTATGATTATCTCGAAGTGGAGATGCGGACCTGTAACGTTGCCGGTGCTGCCGACTCGCGCTATCGCCTGTCCTGCGCTGACATGCTGTCCGACGCTGACAGAAATAGAGCCTGCAAGGCAATGGGCGTATCTCGTCTTGACTCCGCCGCCGTGGTTTATAACGACGCAGTGACCGTAGCCGGAATTGCTTCGGCGCACGCTCTCGACAGTACCGTCGAGGGATGCGACTATGACCGCTCCGCTCGAGCCGCCGCCGGGAAGAGTGAGATCGACGCCGGTATGGAAGTCGCTGTAACCGCGCAGAGTTCTCCAGCCGTAAGGCGAGCTGACGAACGTACACGCGGGTGCAGGCCATACAAATCCGCGCCCAGAGACTTTAACATTGTATCCGCCGCCACCGCTGACGCGGGTCGACTTCGTGCCGATGAGCTTCTTTTCGGTCACGGGCTCTTTAGTCCTGACGCGTGAGACCTCCTGCGAAGAGACGCGCTGACCGTCGATATATGTTACAAGCTCGGTTATTGTGTCCTCGCCCTTTTCGCCCTTGCGGGTGACGCGGGTAGTGCCCTTGAACATTGAGGCGTCGTTGGTCTTTTCGGTGTCGTAATCGACCTCTACGGTTCTCGTCTCGGTTCTCATGACCTTGACGCGGACATAGTTGACCTCGTTTGAGACCACTATCTGATCGCCTGTATGAATATACTCGCCCATATCGGGGTTGAGCGCCATGAGCTGCTTTTCGGTCAGCCCGTTCGCGACCGCTATGCCGTATATCGTATCGCCGTCCTTGACGGTGTAGGTCTTTTTCGCCTGCTTGGTCTGCTCAAGCTGCTTTTTGAGCTTCGATGCATCCCACATAGTCTTCGGGTCGTCGGGATAGAGTCCCTGGACATACTCGACCTTCTCGACGAAATCGACAAAGCTGTTGCTGTCGGTCACTTTGTGCTTTTCAAGAATAGCATTGAACACGCTCGTTGCATCCGTCTCGTTCTTGACAGAGCAGATAAACTCGTCATCGATATAAATTCCGCAGGCGTTTGTGACATTGCTCTCGGAATTTTCGATTATTCTGTCGCAGAGTATCGAAGAATCGACAAGCTTGTTGACGTTGACGAGCGAGAGCTCATAGGTCGGATCCTCAAGCTTCGCGGATGAATCCGTCTTTGTAGTCGTCATTCTCGCCTTTGCAGCACTCTGCGCCTCGTTATACACCGACTCATCGGAGATATAGCCGAGTTCCTTGTTATCATAACTGACCTTGAGAGCGAACGTGACGCTGCTCCAATAGTTGACGGTCAGCACAAAAGCGAGCACTGCGGCAACGGGCAGAGCGAAGTTCGCTATGGTCTTGAACATTTGCGTATGAGTGGTAAAGGCCTTCTTCACATAGTGCCCGAGTATAGGGAACAGCGTTTTCGGCTTATGGCGGCTCTGCCTGAGATAGCCCATTGCCGAGCGCACATCGCGCCTGAAGTCCCTGACCTGCTCAACGAATGTATGAGAAATGATGTGGATAAACTTCTTAAATCCGAGCCAGAGGAAACGGAAAAAGTATTTCAAAAATCCGACGATATTTCTGCCGAGCTTCTTGGGCTTCGCGAGCATCTTTTTAAAAGTTGTGCCCACAGAAAGTCCGAGCGCCGCGATATAAAAATAAAGTACGGCTCCGGCATCGCCCTTATGAGCCTTTCCCTTCTTCGCGGGCTTTTTCTCCGCAGTTTCCTGCACTTCGGGCTGCGCCGCAGAATCGGCATCCGAAACTATTTCGTCAGCCTCTATCATCACATTTTCGTCACCAAGCTCTTCTTCGTCAGCGACACCGCCGGCTTTCTTCATGGCGGCTCTGGTACGCTTGTCGAGAGTCTCCTCATATGTTGCGAGGATATCGTCATAATCGCTGTCGACATCTATCTTCTCAAAGAGTTCCGAATACTTTTCGGTTTCATCTATTCTGTTTTTAAGCTCGTTCCCGTCCTTTGCGGGCGACTCTGAGCTGTGCAAATCAGGATCGGCAATATTGCCCTTTTTCTTTCCCGACATTGCTTCGCCCCCTTAAAAATATTACAAAATGATTACAAACATTATAACGCCGCCGAGCAATTATTACAAGTCTTTTTGAGAAATATATTGTTAACAATGCTTGGATAGTGCAACACATGGTGCATTTTGTAGATAGAAAAATGAGCCGCCGAAAAGGCAGCTCATTATCTCTCATAGGATGATTATTTCTTGTCCTCTGTCATGTTGAAGCGCTTCTTGAAGCGGTCAACGCGTCCGCCGGTATCGACGAGCTTCTGCTTGCCGGTGAAGAACGGATGGCACTTTGAGCAAATATCGACACGAAGATCCTGCTTGGTGGAAGAAGTCTTGATGACCTCGCCGCAAGCGCAGCGGACCTCAGTGGGCTCGTACTTAGGATGGATTCCTTCCTTCATTATTGTCACCTCTTTCGGATTATCTGCATATAACTTTCTCTTTAAGTCTAGCAAACGAAATTTTATCATACGCGGGGCAAAAATGCAAGCCCTTTTTTCATATTTTTTAAACTGTTCCGACTTTAACGGTCGAATTCATGAAAAATGAGTACAAAAGCGTCTCTTTGACGGGCATACCGAGTGCCTGCGAGAGCGCCTCGCGGTATATCTCAAGCTGAGCCGAATATCGGTCGAGCAGAGCCTCGGCATCAACGCCCGTGTCGGTTTTATAATCGACAATGACGAGCTCCCCGTCCTCGACGAACACGCAGTCCGCAATGCCCTGAACGACAATTTTTTCTTCAGCCGCTTCTCCAGTTAGCTCCGGATAGAAAAACTTTGCCGGGAAGAGTGCCGCGAACTTTTTCTCGCGCATGACATTTTCGGAAGCGAAGATTCGCCCGGCAAGCGAAGACATAAAGAACCGCTTCGCCGCGCCGATATTAACAGCCTTGCCCTCCTCTTCCGAGAGGAAGCCGCCGTCAACGAGCCGCACGAGCTCGGATTCAATGTCGGCGCGCGCCGCAGCATAATTTGAAAACTGCATAAATTTGTGCGTCGCCGTGCCGCGCTGAGCCGGGGTCAGTCCGCCCGAGCTCATGAACGCCGGGCGTGACGAGGCGAAATATTCGCGGTTTATGCCGCGCTCAGAGCCGTCCGATGCGGCGCGCTTCGCGGGCACGGACGAGAGCACCGAGCGCGGGTCGGAATAATCGAGCCGTGTTCGAACTTCGTCGAAAAATACAGGCTTTGCGGCTGTTTTCTGCTCATTTGCGGATTCTGTCATGAAACTTTCCGAATCGCTGACGACAACTTTCAGCTTGAATCTGTCTTTTTCGGACAGGAATATCGGGACATCGATGCCGGATAACTTTCGCAGCTCATCTGCGGCGGGATGACGCATGAGCGCCATGAGCACAAGATCCGAGAAGTTGTTCATTCTGAGCACGGCAAACGGGTTCGCCCGCTCCCCTATTCCGCATTCGACGGCAACCTTCGCGAGTCCCTTTTCGGGGTTCGGGACGGATGTGACCATAACGAGATTTTCTTTTGCTCTCGTCAGCGCAACGTAGAGCACTCGCACCTCCTCGCTGCGCCCCATGCGTTCGGAAGTAATGACTGCGGCGCGACGCGAAGCGGTATCATAAACGCTGATTCCGTCCTCCGTGCGTCTCTTCATGCCGAGCCCCGCAGACGGGCTTATGAGCACTGCTTCGGTGTTGTCCCGCTCGTTGAAAGCGTGCTGCATATCGGCGAGAATACATATTGGGAATTCGAGTCCCTTGCTCTGATGGACGGTCATTATGCGGACGATATCCGCATTTTCCGACGGGCGCGCGGCGGTTGCCAGATCTCCGCTCGTGCGCGCGACTTTGTCTATAAATCTTATAAACCCGCTGAGTCCGAGATTACCCGCCGCCTCGTATTTTTCGGCGTAATCGCACAGCAGACCGACATTGAGCCTGCGGCGCTCGCCGTCCGGCATCGCGCCGACAAGGGCGTCAAAGCCCGTCTCCTCGCACACTCTGCGGACGAGCTCGCCCGCGCTCAGGGTCAGAGACAGTCTGCGCAGGGATTCGATTTTTTTGAGGAATGCCGCCGCTTTTTCATCGCCATCGTCAGCCGATGCGGCGACGCTGCGATAGAGCGGTTCGGTCTCGCCCGCACCCAGGCGTTCTTTCGCCGAAGCGCGTATATCCGCAAGCTCGCCCGCGCTGAAGCCAAACAGCGGAGAGAGCATAACTGCCGCAAGCGGTATATCCTGCACGGGATTGTCGAGCACACGCAGGAGCGAGAGTATAAAGCTTATCTCGGCGGCCTCAAAGAATCCGCCGGTCTCCGGGGAGAAAACCGGTATGCCGCGCTCGGAAAGCGCATTTGCATAGACCGAGGAAACATTTTTTGCCGTGCGCAAAAGAATGCAGAAATCGCCGTAGGACGCGGGATGCAGAGCGCCGCCCTTTGTGACGAGCGTTTTGCCCGCTCTTACCGTGTGTTCAATATATCTCGCAACATAGCGAGCCTGCGCTTCGAGCGTATCGGCTCTGTTGCCCTTATCCGTCACGACATGCAGCTCGCAGTCGGGGGTGTCGCGCTCGGGATATTTCGCGGCGGCATTTAGCGCCTCGGAGTCATCATATTCGAGCTCGCCCGCCTCCGTGCTCATCAGCTGGCGGAAGATATAGTTGACGCACGAGGTAACTCCCGCACGGCTTCGGAAATTCGAGCCGAGGGTTATGCCCATTGGGTATTTCCCGCTCTCGAAGCTGTGTGTTGTGCTGCGGCGGCGCAGGAATATCTCCGGCATCGCCTGACGGAATCTGTATATGCTCTGCTTGACATCGCCGACGGTGAACAGATTATTCTCGTCGGCGGATATCGCCCTGAATATCATATCCTGCGCTTCGTTTATATCCTGGTACTCGTCGACGAGTATCTCGACATAATGCGAGGACAGCTCGCGTGCAAGGTTGGTTTTTATATATCCGCCGCTGCCGTCGGAAACCGCAAGCAAATTGAGCGCGCGGTGCAGGATATCCGAGAAATCGGCGGAATTCATTTTATCTTTTTCGGCGGAATACTCCCTGCCGAACTGTTTGACGAGTTCGATAAGCTTTGTCACGGGACCGCACAGCAGGCGCACATCCTCAGCATGTTCTCCGGACGAGACGCACATAATATTGGGCACTTTTTTCAACAGATCCTTGAGCTTTTTGCGGGCGGTCATGACCGCGTTTTTCGTCTCGCTCTCATAGCCCTTCGGCACGCGCCCGAGACTCATATACTTAACTGTTTTAAAAGCTTCGAGAGCTTCGTCCCAGTCTCTGTTGACTTTTTCGCGAAGCTCGGCGTACATATTTATGTCGCTGCGCACCGCCGCGCCGTAGGCGTCCGCGACAATAGGATCTGACTCCATGGCGGTCATCATATCATTGCTTGATGACACGCAGTAGTCGAGCATATCGCAGACATATTTTTTTATTATACCGCCCCAGCAGCTCTTGTTGATATCGGGCTGGGAATACTCCTCGATAAGCGAATCGAGCCACAAATCGGGGAACGGATAAGCGGTCGAGATATCATACATTTTGATTATCAGCTTTGCGAAATCCTCGTCGCTGCTGCCGGAGGACATCATGTCGCTGAGCCCCGAAAAACTGCCGTCCGAATCCTCTTCGTATGCCCGCTCGAGCATTGCATCGCAGACATCGTTTTTCATTATAACTGCCGTCTCGTTGTCGAGCAGCGAATAGTCCGGAGATATGCCGAGCGCGTGGAAATTCTCGCGCACAAGGTCGTTGCAGAAGCTGTCGATAGTGCATATCTTCGCAAACGGCAGGAGCATATACTGGCGGCGAAGATGCCTGTCCGTCGGGTTCTCCGAAAGGCGTTTGAGTATCGCCGCGCCTATCTTCTCGCGCATCTGCGCGGTGGCGGCGCGGGTGAAGGTGACTATCAGCAGATCCTCTGCCGAGCAGGGGTTATCTTTGTCGGTCAGACGGCGGATAACGCGCTCGACGAGCACCGCCGTCTTGCCGGAACCCGCCGCAGCACTGACAAGCACAGAGCCTTTACAGCACTTTATCGCGTGCTGCTGATCAATCGTCCAGTCGACTCCCATTCTTCATCCCCCTCTCCGAGTTTCAGATTGTCATTTAATTCTCTTACAGGCATATTATTTTCATGCGTGCAGATGTTCCAGTATTCGCATTTCGAGCAGATTTCCTTGTAATTTTTGCCCTGCGCCGGGAGTGCGGGAATTGAGCCGCGATGCAGCTCTTCGCCCATGTTTACAAGGTTTTCGTCAACCTTGTCCCAAAGTTCAGAGAGCTTTTCGAGATCGAGAGTAGTACCCTTTATATTGCCGTCCTTATCGATCTTTGCCGGGATATACGCCCCTCCTCCGTCATGCTCCATGGCAACTATAACGCCCGCATTTTCGAGCACGAAGCCCTGCATCTTTTTGTCGTTCGGATTGCCCTGTTTGCCGAGGTCTTTGCCCCTCTCGGCTGTAAAGGCAGATGCCTTTGCAGGCATATAGAGCACTCCTGCGGGGATCGCATCGCCGTAGCGAGTCTTTCCGTTGCTCACGAGCGTGAAAAGATAGATGAGCATCTGCATATTGAGTCCGTTTAACACATCGGAAAAGGCAAAAGTCTTCCCCGACGACTTATAATCTATGACTCTGATATACGGCTCCCCGTCTATCTCGGCGAGATCGACTCTGTCCACCTTGCCGGAAATATTGATATGCCCGCCGGATGGTATTTTCAGATCATACGGCTTTATCGTGCCATTATGCGATATATCAAGTTCGAGATCGACCGGGCGGAACTCGCAGTTTTTGAACTCGTCCGCGAGCCGCGCCGCCACCGCATCTATGCTGCGCGCGAGGCGTTCATAGAGATAGAGAAACCGTTTGGACCTCTGCGAGCGGTCGAGGAAGCGTTCGAGATAAGAGTCCAAATATCCGCATATTTTTTCATAGCGTTCATCGGGCTCGAGTTCGGAAAGCTCCTGCGCGCTGAATTCGCTGAGCAGCTGTTCGAGCACGAAATGTATGACCGTGCCCTTCTGAAGCGGGTCGAAGGTCGCGCTCTTGTTCTCCTGAAGCTTCAGGCCGTAGCGGCAATAGTAAGAAAACGGGCAGCGGTAATATGTCTCCGCCCGCGAGGGCGAGATATTCATGTTCATGCCGAAAAGACGCGTCGCGCTCTCGCGGCTGTCTATCTTGAATGTTCTCCCCTCCGCCGCGCTGTCGAGCGACGCGAGTCTGCCGGAATAATCGGCATCTTTTTCAAAATATTTTCTCAGCGATTCATAGAGCTCGCCGCCGTTTCGCATCAGCGCTGCCGTCAGCTCAAACGCGGGCTTCTTGCCCTCGACAAGGTCGATTTTGTCCGCCGTGAGCGTATCGGTCTGATGCACCTGCGGGAAGTGCTCGCGGATGAAAGTGATTATCTCCGACTCGCTGAGTTCTTCTCCCTGCGTGCTCTTTGAAGAATAACTGACTATCAGCTTCTCTTTTGCGCAGCAGCACGCGGTATAGGCGATAAACCGTTCTTCGGCGACTCTGTCCTCGCCGTATATCGCGGTCTCTATGCCCGCCTGTGCGAGGCGTTCGCGCTCATTTGCGTTGAGCATACCGCCCTGAACGGGATTGAGCGGCAGTTTTCCCGCGTTTGCGCCGAGAACGAACACCGCCTTTGGCGCGATGGGTCTTATTCTCTGCGCCGAGCCTATCGTCACCTCTTCGAGGGAATGGGGTATCTCGCCGAGGGTGACGGTGGAGAGCATGAGATCGAAAAGTCTGGAAAAGCGCGAGGCTTTTACCGGGGTCTTGCCGAGCGTCTGCGCCGCGACATCGAGCAGAGAGCAGAGGGTATCCCAGAGCCGCTCCGTCTCGAGAGCGAGCACATTTTCGCCAGAATCTTCGAGATAAATTGCGAGGTCTTTTAGCCTCTGCGCCGTGTCTAGCTCGCACAGCAGCTCGAATACTGCCTTTGCGCAGCCCTCGCCGTCGTTAACTTTGAGCTTGCTTCTGAACTTTGCAAACGGTTCGACTGCCTTCTCGCGCAGGGCATTCAGCCTTTCAAGCTCCGCCGCCGCATTTTCGGTCATCTCGCCGAACCCGTCGGGGCTCGACTCCCATTTTTTCAGCCAGCCTGAGCCGTTTATCTGCCAGAGATAAGTATAGTTTTCAATGTCCGATATCTCGTCCGCTGCAAGCGGGCAGAGACCGGTTTTTAAAGCGCGCAGGACGCTGTCGGTATCAAAGCCCGTGTCGGCTATTTTCAGCACGGCGCGAACGAGCGTCATCAGCGGCTGATTTATAACAGGCTGGCGTCTGTCCTCGAACACGGGCACGCCGCATTTTGCGAGCGCGGTCAGCATCGGGCGGATATATGAAGCTTCGTCGCGCACGATAACCGCGATATCGCGGCTTCGGTATTCGCCGGTTCTGAGCATTCGTTTTATATGCGCCGCGGCATAGGCGCACTCGCTGCGGATGTCGGGCGATGCGACTATAGATATACTGCCGCACGCGCCGGGGAACACATCCGCCTCGGGGCTCAGAAAGTCGCTTGCAAACGCATCGAGTGCGGAATCGCCGTTCGGGTCATTGATTACAACAGGCTTTGCGCACGGCACGCCGACGCTGTTCGCGAGCTTAATGAGTTTTTTTGCAGTATTTTTTGTATGATAGAATATATCGTCGCTGTCCCGCTCGATAAGATCGGGCGCGGTCAGCGCGGCATACACATCGTCTGCCTGGGTGAGTATCTTGCCGATAACTCCGAACTCCTGCGCAGTGAAGCCGCGGAAGGAATCGAAGAACACCGTTTTATTTTTGAAATATCCACTTTCGAAAATTTTGTCTTTGAGACGGGTCAGCATTCGGCTGTCGTCAAGCCAGCCGTCTAAAACAAAAGAATCATAGACCGAGAAAACGAGCGAAATATCGGCAAGCTTGTTTTTCAGCAGTCCGTCCTCCATATTGTTCATGGCGGCGGTCATATCCTCGGGGGATATCGCGCACTGACAGAATTCCTCGTTGAGACTCAGCAGCTCGCGCACGACCGCGGGGCTGTCCGCGCTGCGAGAATAGACATTCAGTTTATCGGCGCACTGTTCGAGGGCGCGGCTCATCAGAAGTATTTTTCCCGCTTCATTGAGGCGTTTGCCCTTGTCCCAGCCGACAGCGTTAAACACGGTATTCGCAAGACGTGTGAAGCTCAGCACTTCGACGCGCTGGGCGTCAGCCGTTCCGAGGCGTTCGAGCACTATGCGCTCGGCGGCAAAGGAATACTGTTCGGGCACTATCAGCACAGCCTCGCCGCCCGAAGAAGCAAGCGAAGCCGCCGTATCATATAGATACCCTGCCGTGCCGCCCACCGAGGGCGAAAGTATCAGTCGCAGCATTTCAGACCTCCGTCAGAAAGATTTCACACAAAGATTATATCACATCCGCGGAAATTTGCCATACCATATTTGGGACATTGATATTGTATATCCAAAAACTCTCTGATATAATAACATCAAAAGACTTATAAGGCGGTGCGCAGGATGAGAATATCAACACAGACAGACATTATTTTTCCGGCTTTCGGCATTGATGAGGGCGTGAAAATATTCAAAGAAGCGGGCTTTGACGCGCTCGACTTTTCGATGTTCTATATGAACCGCTCGCTTGAGAGTGCGCTCGGCAATATGGGCGAGGATGAGCTTGTCGGCAAGCTTTTGGAGTCGAGCGAAAAATATTCGCTCCCATTCAATCAGGCTCACGCGCCGTTTCCGAGCTACCGTTTCGGCGACGAGGAATATAACAAATTTGTCTACGAAAAATTGAAGCTCTCTATCCGCATCGCGGGCAAGATAGGCGCGAGCCAGATAATAGTCCACCCTACCGCCTGCCCGGACGGCGTGGATCAAAAGCAGTTCAACATCGATTTTTACAATTCGCTCAAGCCCCTGTGCGAGGAGTTCGGCACGAAGATAGCACTTGAGAATATGTTCGGGCATGACGCCCGCCGCCATGTTATGCTCGCAAATGTTTGCAGCTACGGCGAGGATCTTGCCGAATATTATGACGCGCTCGACCCGAGATATTTCACTGTCTGCCTCGACCTCGGTCACAGCGGACTTGTCGGCGACGACGCGGCGCACGCGATAAGAGCGCTCGGTCACAGAAGGCTCACGGCGCTGCACGTCCACGACAACAACTATATGGAGGATCTGCACATGCCGCCCTTCACCTGCAAGCTCGACTGGAAGGCTATCGCGCAGGCGCTCCACGACATAAACTACACGGGCGATGTCACCCTCGAGGACGACGGATTCATCGCAAAACTGCCGAAACGAGCCCTCATGAACGGCACACGCCTCGCCGCAGACCTCGCGTCCGAGCTGCGCGACATGATAGCTCTGTAATAATCATATTTTAAAGCCGCATTCACCCAGATGCGGCTTTTTCTTGCAATAACAAATAGAGTATGATATAGTTATATTTAATATACATATGCGTAAAACGCAACTGGAGGAATCATTTTGACTACCGGAAGTTGGGTGCAGATAGTATGCCTTGTTCTGCTCATACTGTTCTCGGCATTTTTCTCGGCATCCGAAACCGCTTTCACTTCCCTCAACAAGATAAGACTCAAGACCATGGCTGACGACGGAAACAAAAAAGCCGCCAAGGCATACAAGATGGCGGAGAACTACGACAAGCTGCTCTCTACCGTCCTTGTCGGAAACAATATTGTCAACATCACGGCGTCGTCCGTGGCGACGGTGCTTTTCATCAAGCTCATAAATGAGAGCAAGGGTCCGACGGTCTCGACGATAATAATGACCGTGCTCCTGCTCATCTTCGGTGAGGTCACGCCGAAGACGCTCGCCAAAGAGATGCCCGAAAAATACGCGATGTTTGCGGCGCCGTTTCTGAGAGCGATCACCGTCATATTGACCCCCGCCGTGGCGTTCTTCATGCTCTGGAAGAAGCTTCTGAGCAAGATTTTCAAATTCAAAAAGGACGACACGATAACCGGCGACGAGCTTTTGAACATCGTTGACGAGGCGGAGTCCGGCGGCGGACTCGACGAGGACGAGAGCGATCTTATCCGCTCGGCTATCTCATTTTACGAATGTCCCGTCGGCGATATTCTGACCCCGCGGGTCGACGTCATTGCCGTTTCAAAAGACGACAGCGTAGAAAAGATAGCCTCGGTGTTCAATGACTCCGGCTTCTCGCGCCTGCCGGTCTATTCGGACGACACGGACAATATAATCGGCTTCATTCACATCAGGGACTTCAACAAATATGTGCTCACGAAGAAGCAGCCGATATCTTCGATAATCAAAAAGACCGTCTACATAGCAAAGCAGATGCAGATAAGCGAACTGCTCAAGCTCATGCAGCAGAAAAAGACGCACATGGCGGTTGTCGCGGACGAGTTCGGCGGCACGCTCGGCATAGTGACTATGGAGGACATTCTCGAAGAGCTTGTCGGCGAGATATGGGACGAGAACGACGAAGTTATTGAAGACTTTTCCCCCCAGCCCGACGGCACGGTAAAAGTGCTCGGCGGCGCACAGCTCGACAAGATGTTTGAATATTTCGACATGGAGGAGGACGAGGAGTCCGAATCCGTATCGGTCGGCGGCTGGGTGCTCGAACAGCTCGGCAAGATGGCTGAAGTCGGCGACACGTTTGAATACAAAAATCTTTCCGTCACCGTCACAGACGTTGAACAGCGCAGAGTTATAGAGATCTCCGTGAAGGTCGAAGAGCCGAAAGAAGAGAGCGAAGAGGACAAAGAGGACTAAAATAAAAAAATATGAGAGAGCCGGATTTTTCCGACTCTCTTTTTTGTTACATCGTACTCGCAAGACCGATAAGCAGCGGCATGGTCACTATCGAAATGAAGCTGACTATTGCGACCGTTTGGGACGCAAGACCGGTGTCTTTGTTGTACTTTGCCGCAAAGACGACAGTTATGTTTGCAGGCGGTGCGCTCGCCGCGATTATCATTGCTGTCAGCAGCACTCCCGTGATGCCGCAGAGTCTGAAAACGCCGAGGCATATGAGCGGTATCACCGCGAGCTTTATCAGCGCGACGCAGAGTATCCGCCACTCTTTGAGCGCGGATTTTATCTTCGCGTTCGAGAGATATGTGCCGAAAATCAGCATCGCCACGGGCGTATTGAGTGCGGCGAGATAGTCTATCGGCGCTTCTATGACATTGGGCAGCCTTATCTTCAGCAGATACAGCGGCAAGCCGATTATGAGCGATATAGTGCCCGGATTTATCAGTATGTTCTTGAAGTTGAACTTCGTCTTTTCGCCCGTCTCGGAGCGCGACATCAGCCAGATGCCGTGGGTGAAAGAGAACAGATGGAACATCATTATGACGACCGAGCCGTAGAACACGCCCTCGTCGCCGAGCACGGCATAGGCGAGCGGCAGAGCCATATACCCGCAGTTGCCGTAGACGCTCGAATATTTGAATATTGCGGCTTTACCTATCGGCGATTTGTTGAACACAACAGAGCTGACAGCAACGCCGATAATATGTATCGCTGCGCCGCAGGCGGCGGCTATCGCAAGACGCGTCGCCGATTCGCGGCTGAACTCCATGGAGATGAACGACTGCACTATCTTTGCGGGAGTGATGATATAAAACATCAGATCCGTGCACAGGCGCGCGGCTTTCTCCGTGAAGAGCTTCGTCCTGTCGGCGATAAAGCCAACAGCAACGAGAATATACAGTATCGCCACCTGCTCGGCGGCGATGAGAAAATTATCTAAAAACATCAGCTCTCTGTTTTCTCAGCCGTTTCGGCGGTCTCGGTGTTTTTCTCGCCGAATCTGACTCTGGTCAGGAGCAGCGCGCAGATGAACACCGCCGCGCCGAGGTCGCACCACTCTATGGGCGACTGATCGCAGAGCATATCGTCACTGCCGACGAGAGTCATTATAAATCTCGGCAGGAAACAAAGCAGAGAGAACATAATTGCGGGCAGTCCATAGCCGGCGAGCTTCCAGTCGAAGCCGTCGCCGCCGACTTTTGAGTTGAGCTGAGAGAACGCCATTAAAAATGCCATAAGGAACACGCACATAAACAGCTCATAGAGAAGATCGGAAACGTTGAGGAAATTTATCGTGCGCATAAATCTGTGCATGAGCCTGAAGATGCACCAGAGCACCGGGAACAGTGCCATGAGCTTTGACTCCGAGGCGTTTGACTTGCCTTTTAAGTGACCGCAGCCGAAGAGGACAAAGAACACCGCCGCAACAACGGCGCAGAAGCCTTCGAGTCCCCTTGAGATAAGCCCCGTCTTGAGATACTGAACCGACTCGGTGCCGTACATGAGCGCAGTGTCGGTAGCAGTCGCGAACACTGTCTTATACTGCGATATAGCATCGATCATCAGCGTTAGAGCGAACATGAACGCGGCTATCGCGAGCCCTGTTGAGCCGAATTTTTCTGTAGAATAAGATATCTTCTTTCTGCTCGCTATTGCAATTGCAAGAAACGCAGCGGCGGACACGGCAAGCAGGATATACGACAGCCAGATGCTCCAGTCGCTGCCGCTGTAGAAGCCCGTCTTGGGTTCAAGCACTCCGGACGCATACTGATAACAGCGCACCGGAATCAGCACCAAAAGAACTGCGGCAAGGGCTATCATCATAATTTTAAGCATTGAAACTTTTTTATCTTTCGGCATTGTATCAAGTCCTAAAAATTATTTTTGTCTGTTAAGCGTGCTCGTCGCTGGGGATATATCTGAGCTCGCCGGGATAATTATCAAGTCTTTCGCCAAGCTTTACATAGTTGCGCTGGGCGCAGACGCTCTTATATGCCGGGCGGATTATTCTGCCGCCGGTCATCAGTTCTTCCATTCTGTGCGCCGACCAGCCTGCAACGCGGGCGACGGTAAACAGCGGAGTGAACAGATCCTCGGGGATACCGAGCAGCTTATACACAAGACCGGAATAGAGATCGACATTCGCGCACATGACTTTTTTGTCTCCGCGCAGCTCGGCAAGGATCTGCGGAGTGATGGTCTCGATAAGCTCAAGGAGCTTGAACTCGTCCTCAAGCTCGGTGTTCTCGGAGAACTTGCGCGCGTGCGATTTCAGAATAACGGCGCGGGGATCGGAGAGGGTGTAGACCGCGTGACCCATGCCGTAGATGAGTCCCGAGCCGTCGCCCGCCTCTTTTTTGAGAATCTTCTTGAGGAAATCGGCGACCTGATCCGCGTCTGTAATATCTTCAACGCCCTGCTTGATATATTCGACCATCTCGGCGACCTTTATGTTCGCGCCGCCGTGCTTGGGTCCTTTGAGCGAGCCGATGCCCGCGGCGATAGCCGAATATGTGTCGGTGCCGCTCGAAGTCAGCACGCGGGTGGCGAAAGTCGAGTTGTTTCCGCCGCCGTGCTCGGCGTGGAGCATGAGGCAGATATCGAGCATATGCGCCTCTTCCGGGGTGAATTTTTTATCCGCTCTTATCGAGTAGAGAACCGACTCGGCAGTGCTGAGGGTCTTGTCGACCGGGTGGAGATACATGCTCTCGTGATAAAAGTTGCGGCGCTTGACCTGATAGGCGTAGCTCATTATCATGGGTATCTGCGCGAGCAGCTGTATCGACTGGCGAAGGACATTTTCTATCGAGATATCGTCCGGATTTTCGTCATATGAATAGAGCGCGAGAACGCTTCGCGAAAGCTTGTTCATGATGTTGTGCGAGGGGGCTTTCATTATCATATCCTCGATGAACTCGTTGGGGAGCTCGCGGCTCTCGGCAAGAACGCTTTTGAATATCTCAAGGCGTCTTCTCGAGGGAAGGGTTCCGAAAAGGAGCAGCCACGCGACCTCTTCAAAACCGAAGCGTCCCTCGTGCTCGCATCCGCTGACTATCTCGCGAACATCGATTCCGCGGTATATAAGTCTGCCGTCTATCGGGACACGCTCGCCGTCCTCGACATAATATCCCTGAACGCTGCATATCTTTGTCAGCCCCGCCATAACACCGGTGCCGTCCGAATTTCTCAGGCCGCGCTTGACCTGGAAACGATCAAAATACGCAGGATTTATCTTGTTATACTTGTCTATTTCTCCGCATAAACTGTTAAGGGCATCCTGCGGGATAGAGGATATATAATTCGCCATGCGTTCGACTCCTTTCTCGCTCCGTATATAAATTTATATAATAATGTATTAGAGTACAATTTTACACCAAAACGGCAGCAAAAGTCAAGTTTGCCGAGGTTCGGGAGGTAAAAAACATGAAAAACAGAAGATTTTTATTCATCATTCTGATAGCCGTTCTGCTTATCTGCCCGCTCGCCGCAACAGGCGGCGCAAAAGTGCCGGAGAAAGGCGGCAATGAAGTCACAAAAGCGAACACACAAGATGACGGAGATTCGATACTCGTGCTCTCCTCTTCGACGAAGAAGATAAACGAAATCGATATGTTCGAATACGTGGTCGGCGCGGTGGCGGCGGAGATGCCGCCGACATATCATTCGCAGGCTCTGCGCGCCCAGGCTGCCGTATGCTATACATATGCGGTCAAAAAGCGTTCCAGCCCCGATCCCACGCTCGGCGGCGCGGACATAACCGACGACAGCGCGGTGCATCAGGGATATTTGGACGCGGCGGCGCGCAAGGAAAAATGGGGCGACAAATACGAGACATATGAAAAGAAAATCGAAGAAGCTGTCAAAGACGTTTTCGGCAAGACGATAACCTATAACGGAGAGATTATAACTGCGGCGTTTCACGCGATAAGCTGCGGACAGACCTTCAGCGCGGAGGAGGTCTGGGGCAAGGATGTCCCCTACTTGAAGAGCGTCACGAGCGCGGGCGACAGGCTCTCGCCCGACTATTCATCGACGCTGACACTGACGGCGGATGAATTCAAAAAAGCTTTCGCCGGCTCGGGCGCGGAGTTCGACGGCGACGCAAAAAAGTGGATTGGCGAAACAAAAAAGACGGACAGCGGATATATTTCCTGCATAGCTATTGGGGAAAAAGAATTCACGGGCGCACAGGTGCGCGAAAAGCTGGGGCTCCGCAGTGCCTGCTTCGAGATAAAATACACGGGCGACGAGTTCAGAATTACCGTTCACGGCTACGGTCACGGGGTTGGCATGAGCCAATACGGCGCGGACTACATGGCGCGGCAGGGCTCCGACTGGCAGGAGATAATCAAGCACTATTACACGGGAGTGGAGATAAAATAAAAATCGGGGCTTCCCCGAAAGAGAAAGCCCCGAAGACGATAATTTTCAGCTCTGTTCGATATTGCCGTTATAAGTTATTCTGTAGTTGAGCGTCGCTATCTGCACGCCGCAATAGCTGATAACAAGACAAGCGCAATCCGAATCGACAATTTTTTCAAAAGTTATTCCGTCCGCAGCTCCGTTATAAGACACCTCAAGCCCAGTTATCACCGAAGTTTTGTCAACGGGCGAATACATTCCCGAGGCGGTGACTTCAAACGAAGCGAGCACGCCTAGCTTTTCATGCGACAGTATATCGGCAAAGACAACCGACTTTACCTTGTCGGTATAGCCCGAGGCGGCTTTGCTCACGGGGATCTTCATCACCGAGCAGGAATATCCGTTCCCAATGTTCAGCAAATCGCCCACGATGATATCTTCGCAGATAACTATCGAGGGTCTGTCCTCGCCGCTGTCATAGGCTAACGCCTAAGTACCTGCGCCAAAGGCAAATGAAGCACACAGCAGCAGAGCCATTAACACACTTACGATTCTTTTCATTTGAAAGCCACCCTTGAAATTTTTATAGTTAATTTGTCTCGGCAATTTCATTTTAAAATATAAATCGCAAAATGTCAAGTAAATTCAAAAAAACGTTTCCGTATTATAAAATAACGCAAATCGGCGCCCGCGCAGCTCTGCGCGGACGCCGAAGTTTCAGCTTCTTAATTTACGCCTTTTTTTGCCGCGGCCTGCATGACTTTGTTGGCTATGGGTGCCGCCGCGCTGATACCCTCGCCGCCGTGTTCGACAACAACGACGACTGCCAGCGGGAGATCCTCGCGCTCGGAGAACGCGACAAACCACGAATGAGGCTCGCCGTCCGAGACCTGCGCGGTGCCTGTCTTTCCGCCGAGCTGAAGTCCGGGGAACTTGCCCTCTCCGTAGTGGGTCGTGACATTCTTTCGGAGCATATCTTTGATGGTGTTCGCTATATTTTCATCGAGATATTTGAGCGTCGGCGAAGTCAGCGAGCTAAATGTGCTGTCGCTCTTTAGCAGCTTCGGCGCAGGCGCGCTGCCGCCGTTCGCTATCGCGCCCATCATTGTGAGCATCTGGCATGGATTCGCAAGGGTCTGATACTGACCGATGCCCGCCCAGCCGCGGTCAACGCTGACTGCACCATCGAGGGTAAAGTAGCTTTTTACAACACTTATTCCGTCTATTGTAATGCGCTTGTTGAAGCCGACCTGCTCGGCGGTCTTTGTCAGCGCGTCATTGCCGAGTTCATCGGCAATGCAGGCGAATGTGCTGTTGCAGGATTTGCTGAGCGCCTGCTGGAAATTGAGCTTTCCGTGGACGGAGTTGCACTTGACGATACCTGTCGAAGTCTTATATTGACCGGTGCAGGTAAATGTGCGCGAATTTATATCGGGTATATTTTCGAGCGCACTTATCGCCGTGACGATCTTGAAAGTCGAGCCGGGAGTGAACACGCCCGACAAGAATCGGTTGAGATATATCGCCTCGTATTTTCCTGTCGTGTCGCTGTCGATATCGGTCGGCTTGTTATATGGGTCGTAAGTCGGGGTCGAGACCATGCAGAGAATCTCGCCAGTCTTGTAGTTATATACACCGACTGCGCCCTTTCTGCCGTTCAATGCGTTATACGCCGTGACGCAGAGGTCGGCGTCTATGGTGAGGGTTATATCGTTGCCCGCTCCGTTTCTCTTCAAATCATATACGCCGTTTAGGAAGCTGTAGCCCGTGAGCTGACCGCGGAACGCGCTGTGCGCTCCGGTTGAGATAAATCCCTCGAGGTCGCCGACGGCGTGGAGTGTCGCGCGGCGCACGGTGCTGTTTGAGTTATATTTTCTCTCGCCGTCCACCGTCTGAGCCAGCACCTTGCCGTTGCGGTCATATATCGTGCCCGCCGCGACTATCTGACCCGACGAATATATATGCTTGTTGGCGCGCTTGAACACCCATGTTTCGGCGTTGATGCCGAATGTTGCCGCGAGGACCATGACGCCCGCAAGGAAAATTGCCACGAGCGCAAACATGAGCTTTGAGCGTTTTGCTATGCCTTTCATTCAATCAGTCCTTTCCGCGGGTTACGAGTCAGAATCGAGATAATATTTCGAGCCTATCCAGGTGCGGTTGTCCGCCGCCTTGATGAATGCTATCAGCGCCCAGCAGCATATCGCGCTCGAACCGCCTCGGCTGATGAACGGGAGGGTGACGCCCGTAAGGGGCAGAAGATCGGTGACGCCGAAAACATTGAGTCCCGTCTGGAAGAGCAGGAGGCAGCCCGCCGCTATACCGGATATTGCATAGAAAGCCGAGCGCGAACCGCTCGCACAGCGGATGCTGTGAAACGCGATAAACATGATGCAGAGGATGACGAGGATGCCCATGATAATGCCCCACTCCTCGCATATCATGCCGAATACCAAATCTTCCGTCGCCGCGGGGACTTCTTTTAGCTTTCCGTCGCCGATGCCGACGCCGAGCAGTCCGCCGCTGACGCTGTAGATGAGCACGCGCGTCTGCTGATAGCCCTTGCCGTACATATCGTCCCAAACATGGCGGTAGGTCGCAAAGCGAGCCATGACAAAGTCGGAGCGTATCAGCACAACGAGTCCCGCCGCCATCGCCGCGCCGACGCACAGGAGCACTATCGTGCGGAAATCGCCGGAGCGCATGAACGCGAGGACTATAAACGTAAAGAAGAATATCAGCGCCGCGCCGAGATCGCGCATTAAGAACAGCAGCGCCACGCAGACGACGCAGAAGATAATATATTTTGTGAGCGAGCGAGTTGTCTGCAATTTATCGAGAGTTGCCGCGCCGACAAAGACGAATGCGACTTTGACGAACTCGGACGGCTGGATGGACATTCCGCCGATACTCAGCCAGTTGAACGCACCTTTTATATTGTGCGCGAGGATAAGCGTCAAGACCAGCAGACCTATTGCCGCCACGGCCATGGGCGTTCTCATCACCATGGCGCGGTCGACATTCGAGATGAGCCAGAGCAGGGCGACAAAGCAGAATATGCCGAGCATATCCGCGACGAACTGCGTCTTGACCAAATCTTTGTTCGCGCCCGCGACGGTGACAAGTCCTATGCCTGTCAGGAAGAACGCTATCATTTCGAGCGCCGGGTCCGCGCGTTTTCTCGCTATCGACATCGCGATGAAATAAACCCACTCAACGGCGAGATACGCGCCGAAGAATATAAGACATTCCGTGCTCAGCGAACCGTCGTCGTTGAACACGACCTGTGCCATTGATATGACCTGGAACGCCGTGAGCAGAATCAGCGCGGGGAGCCACCATTTTGTTCTCTTCATTGTCTTTTTCATGCGCTCTCCCCTCCCGTCGTTCTGAAAGTGAGCGTGCTGCCGCAGATATTGATCGTGTCGCCGTCATTGAGCTGGGTCATGCGTCTGACGGGTCTACCGTTGAGCAGAGTGCCGTAGGTCGAATCCATATCCGTAACGCTCCATTTGCCCGTTCCGTCGTCGAACACGAGCATGGCGTGATGAGCCGAGACGTTCTGCCGCTTCAGCTTTATCTGCACATCGTCTCCGCTGCCTATCATGCAGGTTATAAGACCGTCGATTCTGTATGCGTTGCCAGTCTTTTCGTCGACTATATAATCCGCGTGCTCGTCCGCAGGGGCGGACTGTTCACCGTCCGCCTGTTCAATATGCTCTTCGGGAGCCTGCTCGGGCTCAATAGCCGCATTCTCAACGAACACGAACACTGCGTTGCCGAAAACTATCGTGTCCCCGTCCGCGATGGCGCGGGGCTTGTCTATCTTCTCGGCATTGATATACGTTCCCGTCTTCGAGCGCGTGTCTGTCACGCGCCAGCCGTTCTTATGCTTTGAAAGCACGGCGTGAAAGCGCGAGACGGTGTTATATCCGAGGACGATATCGCACGCCTTGCTGCGCCCGACCGACACCTCGTAGCCGGACAGCGGCAGACGGTCGCCGTTCGCCTCGTTGACCAGATATCCGGTGACGCCGATCTTCTTGTTGCCCTTGAGCAGAGAGGGCACGCAGAATGCCGCAACAAGCAGCGCGAGCACGGGCATAATCCACCGCGCCGCATCGCCGAATATGAGAGATATATCTATATCCATGAGTCCACCTCCGATAATCACAACGACTGACTAAAAGTTATTCCTGCTGTCATTTTACTTTTTTCACAGTCAAAAGTCAACCGCGCGCCCGTACTTAGTTCGTTCATATTTGGGCGATACCCTTGATTTTGTTCGCGATATAATGTATTCTATTATCACAGCGCAAAAAGCGCAGAGGATGTTAAAACAAATATTCTTAAAGGAATGATGATAAAAATGAAAAAAGCTATTCTGTGTATTTTCATGTGCTTTGTGCTCATGCTGAGCTTTGCCGCGTGCAAGAACAATGACAGTGATCCTGACACCACAGCCGCTTCCGACAGCGCGGGCAGCTCCGCGGAGGACACCACTTCAAGCCTTGAGGACATAATCAGCGCCCTCAACGGGACTGACTCCACGGATCCTTCGAACCCCGCGAGCACCACCGAGGCAACCGAGCCCGAGACGATGCCCGAGGGCAAAGAGGTCAAGAACAACGCCGCGAAGTCCGATGTCAAGAAGACCCGCTTCTATGCCTATTTCCAGAAGAACTCGAAGCGCGACTCATTCACCATGACCGCGACCTGCTCTTCAAATATGCAGGGCACATCCGCCAATATGCCCATGACTGTTGTCAAGTCCGGCAAGAAGTCCTACATGAGCATGAAAGCCCCCGTCGGCAACGGCGTGTCAATGACAATGTCGTTCATTGCGGACGGCGACAAGTTCTATATGGTATTCCCCGAGGGCAGGATGTATCTCGCTGTTGACGCGAGCGAGGCCGGCGATGTCAACGAGGCTATGAACTCCATTTCGGCGATAGACTTTGAGGGCATGGAATATGTCAAGACCTCGGAAGTCAAGGCTGACGGCAAGAAATATATCTGCGAAGAGTACAAGAGCAACGACAGCACGATAAAATGCTATTTCTCCGGCGACGACCTCGTCAAGATGGAAATTCTCAGCAGCCAGGGCGTGCTCGTCTGCGACGATATCAAATTCTCCTCAAAAGTCGATGAGAGCGTGTTCAAAATCCCCTCGGGCTACACCGATATATCCACTCTCTACGGCTCGAACGGACAGTTCACAGGGTTTTAAAAATGAGCGTAAATAACAAAAATGTGATAATAACCGGAGCTGCCGGCGGCATAGGCCGTGCGGCGGCTCTTGCCTTTGCAAAAGACGGATTCGGCGTGCTGATTAACTACCGCACTTCCGAAGATGCGGCTCTCGCCCTCTGCCGCGAGATAAACGAAGAAAACGGCAGGGCGTTCTGCTTCAGAGCCGATGTGAGCGTGAGAAGCGAAGTGGACAAGATGACGGACTTCGCCCGCAGGGAGCTCGGCAGAATAGGTGTGCTTATAAACAACGCCGGCATCGCCCAGCAGAAGATGTTCTGCGACATCACCGAGCTGGATTTCGACCGCATGATGGGCGTCACGGTCAAGGGCACGTTCAACTGCATTCAGGCGGCACTGCCCGACATGGTTCACGAAAAGAGCGGAAAGATAATCAATGTTTCCTCCATGTGGGGCGTATGCGGCGCGTCGTGCGAGGTGCATTATTCCGCCGCAAAATCGGCTCTGATCGGGCTGACAAAGGCACTTGCGCGCGAGCTTGCGCCGTCAAACATTCAGGTCAACTGCATCGCCCCCGGCGTTATCGACACGAAGATGAACGCCTCCCTCGGCGAAGAGACGCTCGAACTTTTAAAAGAAGAATCTCCCATGGGACGCTTCGGCACTCCGGAAGAGGTGGCGCGCCTCATGCTCTTCCTCGCGGGGGACGGTTCGGATTTCATAACCGGGCAGACGATAGGCATAGACGGCGCTTTTATCTGATGCACACATTGTGCTCAATTTTTCCGTTCATTTTTATAGTTTTTGTATAATTCTTCTTGATTTCTCATTCTTTTTATGTTAAAATCAATTGAAATGTACACAAACAAAGCTGCGGAGGGGTTTTTCGCGGCAACAAAATCTGTTTGGAGGAAACGATATGGCTAACTGCCCCAAGTGCGGCGCGCATCTCAAACTGACTGACTGGCGCCCCACCTGCCCTCATTGCGGCATCAATCTTATCTACTACGGAATGGAGGAGCGTCTGCTCGAGGATGCCGACAAGGCCGAGAGCGAACATGCCATATTCCAGAAGAAGCTTGACAGACTCAAGGCTTCGTTCATCGGATCCCCCCTGACAATAATCAGAATCGTGCTCAGCCTTCTTCCCATCGGAGCACTTATGCTCCCGCTGGCGAATGTGTCCTTCTGGGGACCGTTCTTTGATAAGAAAGTGTCGGTCAACGCCATCACGATATACAATGCGGTGTCTTCGCTCGACTTTGACGCGCTGTTCAAGTATATCGGTTCGAACTTCTTCGGAAACACTTTCCTGCTCTACTTCATATCGCTTGTAACGATTCTGCTTTCGGCAGTGCTCATCCTCGTCAGCCTCATTATGCTCACGATGGCATGCTCAAAGCGCGGCAATCCCCGCAATATCACACTCAACAGCATCACGCTTGTGCTTGCGGCGGTTTCGGTAATCTGCTTCAACCTTTTCGCGAAGGATCTCACCAAGTTCTTCCCTGATGTTTTCAGCGGTTCGGTCGGCTTCGGCGCATATGTGTTCCTCGGAACGCTCGTCGCGCTGCTCGTCATCAACATCGTCATCGCGAAGGTCGGCGTGAAGGTCAAGTATAAAGAGACATTCATCGGCGGTATCCCGTCTGAGGAATACTTCGAATATGTCAAGCAGGGCATGAGCACCCACGCTATCAGAAAGATGATGGCAGAGATCGACGCGAACAACAAAGTCGAGCTCGCCATGAAGGCAAAGGAAGAGGCCGACAAGCTCGAAGCAGAGGCAGAGAAGCTCTCCGCAGAGGCGAAGGCTGCAGAAGCCGCAGGCGATTCCGAAGCCGGTCACAAGACCCAGCTTGCCGCTCAGGCGGTCGATGCGGCTGCGAAGAAGGCACTGGAAGCTGCGGAACTCGCAAGAGAAGCTACCGCCGCCATGGAGTCCCTCAAGCAGTTCAATGAGTCCGGCGCAGAGACAGAAGAAAAGGAGCCTGTCTCTTCAACAGACAAATAAAAGCAATATCAGATTTTCAAAGCCGTACAGTATCCGCTGTGCGGCTTTATTTTTATAATCATAATCATTGCAACCGCACAGTTTTTATGCTAAAATCTACTGAGTATCTTTCGGAGGTGGCAAGTTGTATTATTTATCGGCTGAAAAACTGAAGAGCGGCGCTCTGCTCGCCCCGATGGCAGGCGTGGCGGACAGATCCATGCGCGAGCTGTGCATGGAGTTCGGCGCAATAGGCTGCATCGGCGAGATGGCAAGCTCAAAGGGCATAAGCATGAACGACCGCAAATCCTCCGAGCTGCTGAGTCTGAGCGACGCCGAACGCCCGGCGGGCGTCCAGATATTCGGCGATGTGCCCGAGATAATGGCAAAAGCCATTGATACCTGCATGAAATATTCGCCCGATTTCATTGATATAAACATGGGCTGCCCCGCGCCTAAGGTTGCGGGAAACGGCGGCGGCAGTGCGCTGATGAAACGCCCGGAACTTGCCGCAGAGATAGTCGCGCAGTGCGTAAAAGTCTCCCCCGTTCCGATAACGGTCAAGATGCGCGCCGGCTGGGACGCGGAAAATATCAATGCACCGGAGCTTGCCGTGCTCTGCGAGCAAGCGGGTGCGGCGGCGATAACCGTACACGGCAGAACCCGCAAGCAGATGTATGCGCCGCCGGTCGATCTCGATGTGATAGCCGAAGTGAAAAGGCGCGTAAAAAATATACCCGTCATCGGAAACGGCGACATAGTCGACGGCAAGAGTGCTGCGGATATGTTCAACAAAACCGGCTGCGACGGAATAATGGTCGGGCGCGGGGCACTCGGCAGACCGTGGGTGTTCACTCAGATAAGCGAATATTTAAAAAGCGGAAATGTTCTTCCCGACCCGCCGGTAGACGAGCGCATGGACATAATGCTTCGGCATATCAGCGCGCTGATAGCGAACAAGGGCGACTATATCGGAATCCGCGAGGCGCGCAAGCACTCGTCGTGGTATATCCGCGACATGCACGGGGCGGCGGCTTTTCGCCGCGAGCTCGGCACGCTCGAAAGCTTCGAGCAGCTTGAAGCGATAGCGAAAAAGGTAACTGAATCTGCCGCAGAATAGAATAAAAAAGGGAAACCGCCGGAAAGCCAAAAGCTCTCCGGCGGTTCCCCAAACCATATCTCCTATATACCCTTCCGCGCCGATTGCACGGAACGCAGTTAGTATAACACCAAAAGCATATAACCGACAATATTAAAAAGCACCGCCGAAAAACTCAGCGGTGCAGTTTTATTTTTATCTGTTGAAGCTGTCAAGAATGATGCTGAACTCGTCATCGGGATTTATCTCGGCAGGTCTCTTGGCGATATAAGGAGCTTCTTCCTTTTTCGGCTCTTCGGGAGCTACGGGCTTCACGGGCTGAGTGATGCTCGTCTGAACATACTCGGTCTGCGCCGCCGGAGCTGCAGGAGATTCTGCCTTGGGCTGCTCTGTGGGATACATCGCCGACTTCGGCTTATCTTCAAAGCCGGTCGCGATAACGGTTATCATCATCTCGTCATCCATGTTCTCGTCGAACGCGATGCCCCATGTGATATCCGCATCGGGATGAGCCTGCTCGGTGATGAGCTCAGCTGCGCCCTCGATATCCTCAAGGTCAACATCGGGAGCAGCGGTGAAGCTGATAATAACGCCCTTTGCACCCGCAATCGAGGTCTCAAGCAGCGGGCTGGAAATGGAGCCCTTTGCCGCCTCTATAGCCTTGTCCTTGCCGGAGGCCTTGGCAAAGCCCATGTGAGCATAGCCTGCGTCCTTCATTATCGAAGTGACATCCGCGAAGTCGAGGTTGACGAAGCCGGGAACTTTTATAAGCTCGGAGATGCTCTTGACGCCGTGGAGCAGAACCTCATCCGCCATCTCAAAAGCCTCGGCAAAGGACATCTTCTGTCCGTTGTTCATCGCCTTGAGCTGTTCGTTGGGTATGACAATAAGGCTGTCCACATTCTCGGCAAGGTTCTCTATGCCCTTCTGAGCCTGGAGCTGCTTCTTTCTGCCCTCGAACTTGAAAGGACGGGTGACAACACCGACGGTGAGTATGCCCATATCCTTGGCGATTCTTGCAATGACGGGAGCAGCGCCTGTACCCGTTCCGCCGCCCATGCCGGCAGTGATGAATATCATATCCGTGCCTTTGAGCGCGTCGGAGATAACATCTCGGCTCTCTTCAGCCGATTTCTCGCCTATTTCAGGTCTGCCGCCTGCACCCTGACCCTTTGTCAGCTTCTCGCCGATCTGGATCTTGTGCGTTGCACGGGAATGAGTAAGTATCTGCTTGTCCGTATTGACAGCAATAAATTCTGCGCCGAGCACACCGCTGTCGACCATGCGGTTGACGGCATTTCCGCCGCCGCCGCCGACGCCTATAACTTTTATCTGCGTGGTTATCTCGCAGTCATTGTCGAGTTCAAACGCCATTTTGTAACCCCCAAACTGATATATAAAAAACGGTTAGTTTTCAGATAGATTAATTTTAGCATACATTCAATAAAAAGACAAGCAAAAAATCAAAACAAATTGACAGCTTTATTCAACCGCCTGTTCCGGCGATATTTCCGCCGTTGTCTGCTCGGTAGATATTGTTTCGCTCTTCTTTGCCCCGGGTCTGAAATATGCCTCGTCCGTTATGGATGCGTCGAGCGTGCCGTACTCGGTCGAGTCGATCCTGTCCTCTTTTTCAACCGCGCCTGCGGCGAGCTTGAGCTTTGCCGGAATATCGGCGAAAGCGCCGAGTTTTATCGTTATTCTGCCGTCATATGTAAGTGTCAACGCGGCGGGATCGCTCACATCCGCACCGGTTATCTTACCTTTAAGCGAGGTCTTTTCTGCCTCGGTCAAAAGATTTTTATATGTGTCGAGCGGCGATTCTTCGCCATCCTTGACCTCAAACGCAAGAACGCTTCCGGGTTCAAAAGTTTTGGCTTTCGGGAACTTTATTTTCTGCAACACGTTTTCGGGCTCGGAATCGAGCAGCTCGATAACTTTATATTTCGTATCTGTCAGCGCCCATGTGCCGTCAACGCAGACGCCGTAGAGCACCTTCGCCTGCTTATATTCTATGGAAACCGTGTGCGGCAGCTTGCGCTTTATCGTTACCGTTTCTATATACGGCAGCTTCCTCGTTATCCTGTCCTCGGCTTTGTTGAGATTAATCCACATCAGGCAGTCGCCGACATCTATTCCGGACGCGCTGACTATCTCATTTCCGTCATACCTGCCGTCCCCGCTCAGAGAAAAGCCCTCCACGCGGAACAACACTGCGCTGCCGATAAACGCGGCTACCGCGAGAACGACAATAACAATAGGCAGAGTCACTATCGCTATTCTCACGCGACGGCGGCGTCTCCCCTTTTTGCTAAGTTTTTTCTTTTTCGGAGTCTTACTTTTCTGCGGCTGCGTTTTTTTGTTTTCCATGCGGTACACCCCTTTTCAGCTTTCTCTTTCAATCTCCGCCCCGAGTGAGCGAAGCTTTTCTTCCATATCCTGCCAGCCCCTGTCAATGAGGCTGACATTTTCTACTATTGTGCTGCCCTGCGCCGCAAGCCCGGCAACGGCAAGCGCCGTGCCCGCTCTCAAATCGGCGGCGCACACACATGCACCCGTAAGCGTCTCGACGCCTTTTATCACCGCAACCTTACCCTCAGTCATTATATCCGCGCCGAGGCAGCAAAGCTCGCGCACATGACGATATCTGTTTTCAAAAATATTTTCTATCATAACGCTCGTGCCGTGCGACACGCTGAGCATAGCCATGACAGCCGCCTGGGAATCGGTCGGAAAACCAGGATATGGCATCGTCCGCACGGTCCGGACACTGCGCAGGCGGCCGGGAGCCGAAATATGCACGCTGTTTTCGCCGCAGTCAACTTTGCACCCCGCCTGCTCAAACACGGGGATGACCGGAGTTATATGTTCGGCGCGAGTATCCAAAATGCGCACATCGCCGCCGGTCACTGCTGCGGCAGCCATATAGGTCGAGGCGATTATTCTATCCGGAATGACCGTGTGCTCGGCAGAATGGAGCTTTTTCACGCCGCAGACAGTTATCTCGCCGCTGTCGGCGCCGGATATATGCGCGCCGCAGGAGCAGAGAAAATCCGCAAGATCGGCTATCTCCGGCTCGCGCGCTGCATTTAGTATAACCGTTTCGCCATCAGCGGATGCCGCGGCGATAAGTATATTTTCGGTCGCGCCCACACTCGGGAACGAGAGAGTTATTTTCTCTCCATGTAGACCGTCTGGGCATCTGCATGAGAGCACGCCGCCCTCAGTCTCAATCTGCGCACCCATAAGGCGCAGGGAGGACAGGTGAAGGTCGATCGGACGCAGTCCTATCTCGCAGCCGCCGGGTGCGGATATCTCCGCCATGCCGAGCCTTGCGAGCAGGGGCGACAAAAATATAACCGACGAGCGCATCTCGCACATGAGCTCACGCGGCACGTCGCAGCGGCTGACATCTGTCGCATCTACTGTAACGGTGCCGCCATCGCGTTCGACTTTGCAGCCGATAAAGCGCAGAATTTTTATCGCGGCATCAACATCGGAAAGGCGCGGGCAGTTATGAATAACGCTCACGCCGTCAACGCTCGCCGCCGCCGCCAAAATAGGCAGCGCGCTGTTTTTTGCGCCCTGGAGGCGCACCTCGCCAGAGAGTCTGTTTTTCCCTGTGATCCTCACCGTTTCCATTTTCGCACCCCGCGCAACTCAATTAGTAACTGCGTGCCATCATATGCGAAAATGATTTGTTCTGTTACCCGACCACCTTGCACAGGCAGTCATATATGCGCTGAGCCGCGTCGCTGACGCACATTGCGCGGGCGTTTTCGCCCATTTTTTCGAGCCCCGCGCGATCCGCGAGAAGCTTCTCGACCTCTTCGGTCAGCTTTTCGCCCGTCAGGTCTTTCTCTTCGATAACCACCGCCGCGTTCTTCTCGACGAGAGTCATCGCGTTGTGATACTGATGATTTTCCGCAACATACGGCGAGGGAATGAGTATCGACGGCTTGCCGAGAGCCTCTATCTCCGAGAGAGTCGATGCGCCGGCGCGGTTGATAAACAGGTCGCACGCCGCCATGCAGCGGGACATATCGTCTATGTATTCTCTTATTGTAACATTCTCGAATTTGTCCGGGTCGACTCCGCGCTTTTTGAGCTCGTCCGTGACCCATGTGCCGCTGTGTCCGGTGGCGTGGATGAAGCAGCAGTCGCCCTTGGGGGCGCGCACCGCTATCAGCTCGACCATAGCTCTGTTTATCGGCTCCGCGCCGAGGCTTCCGCCGGAGGAGAGAATGAGCGGACGACTGTCAATGCCCAGTTCGAGGCGGCTGTGTTCTTTATCCGCTGTAAAGAACTCTGCGCGCACGGGAAGTCCCGTCAGTACGCAGGGGTTCTTCGGCTCGAGGTATTTTTCCGCCGCCATGCTCGTGAGCATAACCACATCGACCTGCTTTGCGAGCGTCTTGTTCGTCACGCCGGGATAGGCGTTCTGCTCGTGGATAGCGGTCGGCACGCCGAGCTTCGCCGCCATTCTGATAACGGGTCCGCTGACATAGCCGCCGAAGCCTATCGCAAGCTCGGGCTTGAAATCCTTGATTATCTTTTTCGCCTGCGAGGACGATTTGAACATCTTTGAAACAGTCTTTATGTTATGAACGATACCCGCCGGACTTAAATCGCGGCGGAAACCGCTGATGTCTATCATCTTTATCGGATAACCCGCCTGGGGAACGAGCTTCGCCTCCATTTTATCGGCAGTGCCGACGAAAAGTATCTCGGCAGTCGGATTCTGTGAACGGATATATCCGGCAACAGAAAGAGCCGGGTTGATATGGCCGCCTGTGCCGCCTGCGGCGATAAGAATTCTTTTTGCTTTGAGCATATTGACTCCTCCGTTGTTTTTATATTTTTTCTATTTTTGCGCTTCGCGATACGCTCAGCACAACGCCCATCTCTATGAGCAATATCCACAGTGATGTGCCGCCGTAGCTGAAAAACGGAAGGCTGATTCCGGTGTTGGGAATGAGATCGGTGACGACCGCGATATTGAGCGCCGCCTGAAGCCCGACCTGAACCGCGATGCCCATAACAAGCAGGGACGCGAATGTGTCCTTGGTGCGCATGGCGATATCGAAAGCGCGCTTGACAAGGAGCACGAACAGCACGATAACAACCAGAGCACCGACAAGACCCATCTCTTCGCAGAATATCGAGAAGATGAAGTCGTTCTGCGGCTCGGAAACATACATGTGCTTCTGGCGCGAATTGCCGAGTCCGACGCCGAACAGTCCGCCCGAGCCGATAGCATACAGGGAGTTGTTCGTCTGCCAGCGGGCGTCGCCGGGGTCATAGCTCTTGTCGAGCCACGCGATTATTCGCTCCGCCGCATAGGCGGGCATTTTTTCTCTGAAAACGACCATGAGCACCGCGCCGCCGACTATGCAGGCTATGACGAGCGGATACCACTTTCGGTCGATGCCGCCGAGATAGGTCATCGCTATGCCGAGAAGACCGACGAGTATAGTCGCGGAAACATGCTTTTCGAGCGAGATAAGTCCGCACATGACGCCGACGACTATCATATAGAGGAACATCATCTTCCAGTCGGAGCATATGGCTTTTTTGCGTCTGTCCATGCTCCACGCGCAGTACATTATCAGCGCAACCTTTGCAAACTCGGACGGCTGGAACAGGTTCTTGCCGCCGATAACGAGCCAACGCTTGAAATCGCCGTCGCCGTGGAAAATAAGCACGAGAACAAGAAAGAAGAACGCAACGGTTATCGCAAAAAACGATAAATCTTTGAGCACCCTGTAATTTATTCTCGACACCAAAAACATCAGCACAACGCCTGTTACGGCAAAGATCAGCTGACGCTCGATATAATAATACGCATTGCCCTTATGTCTGTTTATGGCGTTGATATAGCTCGCCGAGAACAGGGCTATCAGTCCAATGATGAGCAGGATGACGACGAGCAGGAAGAACTTTGTGTCTATCTTCCCGAAAGCCAGCACTTCGCGCTTGTCGAGCCTTTTGATACCGTTCGGGGTATATTTATAGAACGGGTAATACTGGCGAAAAAGCTTTTTTGCAGGCGACATTTCCCCGCTCTCTCTCTTCGTTTTTTCAGCCCTTGGGTTCTTCGTTTTTCCTTTTGACTGCGTCATCCCGATCCCCCTTTCGTCTGCGGTTATTTTTTAAAGCGCGTAGCCGCCGAAATACATCAGCGCGATCGCCGCAGCTCCGCCGATGGCGTTGACTATCGAAAACACTGCGACTATCTTCTTCTCGCTCCAGCCGCTCATCTCAAAATGATGATGGATGGGAGCCATCTTGAAGATGCGCTTGCCGTGAGTTATCTTGAAATAGCCTATCTGGAGCACATCGGACGCGCCCTCTATAACATATATTATACCCGTCAGGAGCAGAATAAGCGGGCAATTGAGCGCATACGCGATAGCGACGACCATTCCGCCGAGGAACATCGAGCCGGTGTCGCCCATGAACACCTTTGCGGGGTTGTGGTTCCAGATGAGGAATCCGATGCATCCGCCGATAAGTACGCTCGCCATGAGTGAGACGCCGAAAAATTTATGCATATAAGCGATAATGCACATGGAGAGTCCGAATGTTATCGTAACGCTCGAGCAGAGTCCGTCGATGCCGTCGGTGAAATTGACCGCATTTATGGCGGCGTAGATAACGACAAAGCCGAAAATCCAGAAGAATATGCCCATCTGAACATTGCCGGCAAACGGAATGAACATATAGGGTTTGTTGCCCATGCTCATATAGAGCGAGACGAGATAAGCGATTATAATAAGCGACTGAAGCACCGTCTTCTGCTTCTCGGTCAGACCGAGGTTGCGCTTTTTGACGACTTTTATATAGTCATCGGCAAAGCCGATGAGCGCCACGCTCAGAGCAAAGATAATGCCACTGTAGAACTTCGTATAAAGCTCCGTTGTCGGTGCGCCGGTCGCACTGCTGGCGACGATATCACCACCGAGGAGCTTGTCGGTGATAACAGTCACCGCAACCGCGGCTATCGTGCCGAAGATAAACATGAGTCCGCCCATGGTCGGCGTGCCCTGCTTTTTCTCATGCCACTTCGGACCGATATCAAGAATAGTCTGCCCGAAATGGAGCTTTCTCAGCCACGGAATTATGGCAAGCCCGAGCAACGCGGTGACGAGCGCCGCGGCCGCCGCGCCCATTATCAATGCTGCGATTGTGTTCATTGTTTTTTCCTCCCTGTATCGTGCGGAAGCCCGAGAATTTCTCTTATGGTCTCCCGCTCGTCAAGCGGCAATTTTTCGCCGCCGATAAGCTGATATTTTTCGTGTCCCTTGCCCGCGAGCAGGACTGTGTCGCCGGGTTCGGCTGTTTTAAGCGCGAGTGCTATCGCCTCGCGTCTGTCCGGTTCAACGAATAGATCGCGGCGTTTTTTGTCCGTGCCTTTTAATATATCGCCGATTATTTTTATCGGGTCTTCCGAGCGCGGGTTGTCGCTCGTGACGATAATCTTATCCGCATATTTGCACGCGGCGGTGCCCATCAGCGGGCGTTTGGTTCTGTCCCTGTCCCCGCCGCAGCCAAAAAGGACTATGAGCTTCCCACGACAGGACGGGCGCAGAGCCCGCAGAACCTGTTCAAGCCCGTCGGGCGTGTGGGCGTAGTCGATAATGACGCTGTACGGCGCTGAGCACTCAACGCGCTCGAGCCGTCCGCAGACGCTTTTTGACTTTGCGAGCGACTGCGCGGCATCTTTCGGCTCGATGCCGAGATTTATCGCGCAGACAGCCGCCGCCATGGCGTTCGAGACGCTGAAAAGTCCGGGGGACGCGAATTCTATATGTTCTATGTGCCCTTTCGAGACAAGCTCGAAGTGGACACAGTCCGAAAGAAGCGAGAGGTTTTTCGCCGTATAATCGGCGCAGTCGATCACGGTTGAAAATGTAATTATCTTTCCCTTTGCCGCGGCGATTATCTCGCCGGCGCACGGGTCGTCAAGATTGACTATTGATACAGCAGAATGTTCAAAGAGCTTTTTCTTCGCCGAGAGGTAATTTTCAAATGTGCCGTGATAGTCGAGGTGGTCGCGCGTGATATTTGTGAACACCGCCGCGTCGAAGTCTATGCCCTCGAGTCTCCCCTGCGCGAGCGCCTGAGACGAAGCCTCCATGACGCAGGCTTGACACCCCTGCGAAACAGCGCGTGAGAGCAGCGAATAAAGCTCGGGCGGCTTCGGCGTGGTCAGCCCGCTCGGCAAATTTTCATCTCCGAGGCGGTTGCAGACCGTTCCGGTGAGCAGTGTTTTCGTCCCCAAATCGGAAAGGATATTTCTGATAAGCGCAGTCACCGTCGTTTTGCCGTTTGTGCCGGTGACGCCTATCATTCTGAGCTTGCGCTCCGGGTGACCGCAGAGAGCCGCACAGAGGCGCGCATATGCACTGCGGGAATCAGCTACATGAAGCTCGTTTTCGAGCCCCAGCCCATCCTGAGTCACAACAGCCGCCGCGCCCGAGGCGAGCGCATTCAAAGCTGCCGTATGGCCGTCAAAGCTCCTGTGGCGTATGCACACGAACAGCGAGCCGGGTCGAACAAGTCTGCTGTCATCGGTGACGAAATTTATATCCGCATCGTTTTTTATACTTCCGTCAAATTCAACTTCCCGGAACAATTCGGAAAATCTCATTGAAAATCTCCTTTATCAGCCCGGAGAATCGGAAACGCCGGTATTCGATTTGAAGTATACTGTGACCGTCGTGCCGTAATCGACGCTTTCGCCCTTCGCGATGCTCTGTCCGTAAGATGTGAGCTCGGAGTTGACGAGAGTGTTGCCGGATATCTTGACATTTATGCCCGCGGCAGCCGCAGTGCGGTTGACCTGGGTTATCGAAAGTCCCGTCAGATCGGGCACTTTGGTCTTTGTTTCAACGGGTCCGCCCTCGGTATAGAGCACGACTATTCCGCCCTTGGGCACGCTCTGATAGGCGCCGGGGAGCTGGCTGATAACCTTATCGCCGTTGCCGATAACCTTGCAGTTGAAGCCTGCCGAGCGAAGCTCCGAAGAGACCTCCGAAACATTCTTGCCGACATAGTTGGAAACCGTCGTGTCGAGCTTTGCAAGCTCGCTCTCGGTATACTGCGGCTCAACATTGAGATATTTGAGCGTTTTTTCCATAACCTGCGCGGCGACGGGAGCGGCTATCTGACCGCCCTGGATCTGACCGCCGTGCGGCTCATCGATAATAATAATTATTGCGACCTTCGGATCGTCCGCAGGGGCAAAGCAGCCGTAGGACGCGACGTGCTCACCGGTCTTGCCGAGCTTCTGCGAGGTACCGGTCTTGCCCGCGACGCGGTAGCCGATAACATATCCGTTTTTCGCCGTGCCTTCGTTGACGACACGGCGCATCATCTCGGCGACCTTCGCCGAGGTCTCCTCGCTTATCACCTGCCGCCTGACGGTCGGCTGAGTTTCGCTGACGACATTGCCGTTGTCGTCGAGGACTTTCGCGACGACATAGGGCTTCATCAGCTTTCCGCCGTTGGCTATGGCGGAGAGTGCTGTCACCATCTGAATGGGCGTGACCTGGAACGACTGACCGAACGAGGAGCTCGCGAGGTCGATGAGCGTCATACCCTCATGGGCGTGGTAAGTGACGCCCGCCTTGGGCTGAGTCTCCGCCGGGAGGTCAATTCCGGTCTTTTCCGTGAAGCCGAACGCCTCGAAATATTTGTAGAAATTATCAACGCCGAGGCGCTGACCCATGGTTATGAAATAAGAGTTGCAGGATTTTTTCAGACCGCCGACCATGTCGAGCGTGCCGTGAACCGTGTGCGCGTTGCAGTGGTAGGTCTGGGTGAGAATTTTTATTCCGCCCGCCACGCAGTCGACTTTTGTTGACTGATCCGCGACGCCCTGATCGAGAGCCGCCGAGGCGGTGATAGTCTTGAAAACGGAACCTGGCTCATAGGTACTGCTGACATTCTGGTTTCGGACATTGTTATAGAACACATTGAGCTTCGCGTTGTTTCTATCCTCTTCCTGACCCTTTTTGATTTCTTCTTCGGTCGGGGTCTTGCCCGCCTCTTCATATTTTGCGGCGCGCAACTCCTGGAGGCGTTTATATTCCTCCTCGACCTCCGCGTCGTCCGTTTCGCGCGGATTGTTCGGGTCATAGTCGCTCATGGTCGCCATGCCGAGTATAGCGCCGGTGTTGACATCCATAACTATACCGTTTGCATAGGCGCACTTGTTGTCAATATACGCCTGCTTGAGTGCTTCTTCAAGATAGCGCTGGATATTGCTGTTTATAGTCAACTGGAGCTTCTGTCCGTTCGTCGCATCGTAAAGAGTCTCGTACTGGAGCGGCATCGCCCTGCCGTAGGCGTCCTTTGCGGTGACCTTTCTGCCGGGGATACCGGAAAGAATGCTGTTATAGTAGAGCTCGATGCCCGCCTGACCGTTGCCCTCGGAGTTTGTGTATCCGATGATATGGCTGGCGAGATTGCCGTTGGGATAGTAGCGCTTGACATCGGGGTCTATGCCGACCATCGAACTGCCGTAGGCATACTGCTTCTTGCCGTCCTTCGTGTATTCGTACTTTTTCTTTTTTATCTCAACTACTTTTTCTTTTTTGTCGTATTCAACCTGCTTTGCGATGACGAGATATCTGTATTTCGTCATCCGGAGCTTTTTCATCAGCGTGTCGCCGTTTATGTCGAGCGCTTCGCTCAGATCGAGACACAGCTGGGCGCGGACATTATCGTCCGGCACGCTGTAGGGATCTATATACACAAGCCACACGGACGCACTCTGGGCGAGAATATTTCCCTCGGAGTCATAAATAGTTCCGCGCTGAGCCGGTATCGCGGTATCGTAGAGCTGATTTTCCTCGGCCTTGCCTTTATAATAATCAGCCTGAACCACCTGGATGCGGAAGAGGTTGCCGACGCAGGCAAGGAAAGCTATGGCGATGATTGCTACCATCACCTTGGCGCGCCTGTCTTTTTCTTTTTTTGGCAATGTCTTCTGCATATCTTCACCCTTTCGCCGCTCAATAAAAAGCCTTCTTAAATGTCCAAAAAGGGCAGACCTCAATCCGCCCTTTTCAACGCAACTCAGGCACATAATTATATGCCGTGCGATGCCCGTACTATTCTCCCGCTTTCGCTGAGCTGCCGTCATTATAAACGAC
>DJQG01000148.1 GCA_002438685.1 Ruminococcaceae bacterium UBA6392
ACAACCACTACTACAGCCCCGTGTATGTCGACCCGATGTTCCACAACACCTATATTGACTACCTGAAGCACGGTCATGCGCTCGAGAGCGAGGCGCCGACTGCGCCGACGAATCTCACCTTCTCGGTTGACGGAGACGGCAACACCGTGCTCAGCTGGCAGGCATCGACAGATAACTTCGGCGTAGCATATTACAGAATCTGCGCCGACGGCAAATTCCTCGCAAGATGCGAATACAACGAGGACACTGCGGCAGTTATCGAAAGCGCGCAGAGCGGCACGGTATACAGCATCACCGCATATGATGCCGCAGGCAACGCCTCGCAGGCGGCGGAGATAACCTATCAGTAAGTAGTAATTTTTATAACAGCAGAAAACAATCTATTGCGAAACAACAAAAATCCTACCCAATGGAAAACCGTGGGTAGGATTTCTGTTTTGCACTCCCCTGCAAGCCATGGGGAGATTTTATATTACAGCTCGTTTATCATCGAGAGCAGGTCGACATAGAACACGCGGACATTGTGGTTGACGAACAGGCCGCCGTTAATCGAGAGGTGATCGCCGCTGAAGGTCGGCATGATGTTCCATACGCCCGTTGCGACTTCGCCGCCGCTGTAAACGGCAGAGGGCGCATTGAACGGAGCGAGAGCGGAAATTTTGTTGACGAGTCCATCGTTCTCGAACCACTTTTCGTCGACGACATAGCCGCCCTTGGTGGTGCAGGTGAACTTGCCCATTCTGACCGCACACGCTCTGAAGAGCTTATCAATATTGCCGTCGACCGGGCTGTAAGTGCCGTCCGCATTGCGCTCGGTCGCGCTGCACGGATAGGAGAAATAATAGACATTTTTGAGCGTCGAGATATTCTCGTTCATCGCGAGAGCATGGTCGATATCCATATCGTACTCCGCGCTGTCCGAAAGCGCTCTGTCGAGATGCGGAGCGGTGGCAACGGTGAGCATGGCAACAACCGCACGCTCTTCGGCGGTGGCGTTGACATCCTTTATTATAGCGTCGCGCACAAGATAGGCGGTCGTGCCGTTATGCGGAGCGGCGAGCGCGGTTACGGAATATATCCAATCAGCCTTTCCGCCCGTGAACAGGTCGGAGACATCGCCGCCCGAAGCCTTGCGCTCGGCTTCGCTGCCGTTTGCCATAAGCTCAGCCAGAAGTCTGACGGTCGCGCCGCCGAATGAATGACCGAGAAGATTTATCTTATCCTCGGCGCTCCACTCGTCGATAAGCGGATCGGAGGAATAATCCTCGCCGTATCTGTCGTGGCGGCAGCGCTTTGAATGCTCCTCGCCGTAGTCGGTGACGGTGCCGGTCAGCTGAGCGTAGAGCTCGCAGGCTCTGTCCCATGCGCTTCCGGTGGGATCGACCGCTGCGGAATAGCACTCAAAGCCGCGGGCGTTGAGATACTGCATCAGGTCGCCGCCGAACATGCCCCAATAGGGCAGGAAATCGTTATACCAGGTGTAGCTGCCCCAGCCCGCAAGACCGTGAACGAAAACGTTGGCATACTCGGTGTTGAACTTCGTATCGTCAACCTTGACGTGCGGAATATTGAGCGCAGGGAAGCAGAACATAATTACAGATACGATAAATGAAATTATTTTTGCCACATGACCATCCCTTTTTCATTATTTTTGTCGGCGGTTATGCTCCGAACGCGCCGTTTACAAGACAATTATATATGGAATTTATTCCTGTTGTCAATCGGTTTTCAAAAATAAAAACGGCTGCGGTCGGAGCAAATATATTGCCCGATCACAGCCGTTTTTTTCACCATTTTTCGCGCATGAGACGGAGGTTCAGAACTCTAAGCTCCTCTTTGCGCCTTTCATAATCAGGACACCGCGAACCGACAAGATGCCAGAACGCCGCCGAATGATCCATGTGTTTAAGATGCGAAAGCTCGTGGATAATGCAGTAATCAACCGCACCCTCTGGCGCCATAACGAGAAACAGCGAGAGGTTTATATTCCCTTTCGAGGTGCATGAACCCCAGCGCGTTCTCGCGGAATTTATCTTGACTGAAGCGACCGTTTCGCCGAATTTATCTGCAAGCTCATATGTCCTGCGGACGAGATAATTCTTGGCGAGCGAGCGGTAAACTTCTTTGAGCGCAGCCGCCGTATCCTCCGCGGAGAGCCCGTCGGGGACAAAGAAATCGCTGTCGTCAAAGCCCGCGCGTTTTCCGGGAACTTTTATCAGCGGATATTCGCGCCCGAGCAGGAGAAGCCCCGACTCCCCTCCCGGGACGAACGAATCGGAAACATCTTTGCGCTCCTGCACCTTTGCGAGATTTTTGAGCACCCATTCGCGCTTTTCAAAGAGGAAATCTTCGATATGCTTGAGGCTCATGCGGCGCGGCGCATAGACCAGAACTTTTGCATCGCGCGATATTTTTATGCTCAGCGTCCTGCGGTCGGAGCGCGTGAGTTCATACGGAAAATCGAGTTTGGACATTATTCTATACCCATGTCTGCCTTGAACTGCTCGGTCAGCTCGCGCATCTGATCTATCTCCATGCGGCGGCTGAGCGTGAACGCTGAGGCGTCCTTCGAGCGGCAGTCATAGCCCATGGGCACGCCCTCGAGGGAGAGATAATATTTTGCGTTGACGGGATAAAGCTGGCACTCGGCAAGAGAGGCAAAGCCGAGGAAAGCCTGGACTTTTTCCGCCTTTTCCGACTCTTTTTCAAAGTTTCTGCACAGCCACGAATATATCTCCGGGTGGAAATTCGCCATAACGCCCGAGAAGCCGGCGCAGCCCATTTTCAGCGTTTCGAGCAGGCTCGCGGAGTTGGCGTTGAATATCTTAAGTCCCATGCCATCAACGGCTCTGAGCTTTTCGTTTATCATGCCGGGATCGCAGCAGGTATCCTTGAGAAAAGTGAATCTGCCGGACTCGGCGAGCTTTTTGAGCACCTCGGGAGTCATAACGCGCTTATAGGGATACGGGCACTCATAGATACCGAAATTGACATCGCCGACAGATTCGACCGCCCTGTCGATATTTTTGAGAAACACACTGTCGTCCTCATCGGCTGAGGCGAATCTGTTCGAGATGAACACATAGGCGTCTATCCCCTCGTCTATGAAAGCCTTCGCCTCTTCTATCTGAGTGTCGAGATCATCCGCAACATGACCGGACGCGACGATCGAGATATTTTTCGGCGTATGCTGCATAACAAAATGCAGGAGCTCGAGTCTCTCTTCAAACGATAGGAAGAATATCTCGCTCGACTGGCAGATGGCGAAAATTCCGTCGACTTTCTTCTCGGCGTACCAGTTTATGAGCGCTTCGACAGCTGCATAATCTATCTTATTGTCCTTTGTGAACGGCGTTATCATGGTCGGATAGACGCCGTTGGGAATCGTCTTTTTCATTTTTTGTCCCTCCAATATGATCTCAG
>DJQG01000136.1 GCA_002438685.1 Ruminococcaceae bacterium UBA6392
CGAAGCGGCTTGGTTTGGTACGACCTTTTTTGCACACCGCATTACCTTGAAATTTTTACTTGACTTTTCTTAGCAGGTCTTTGCGCTTTCGTCAATAATAACGAGCATAAAAAAAGATGTACTTCAAAAAATTTTCGGCATATGTAAAAATCGCCGCCGGCTTGAAATTGCCCAGCGGCAGTCTTATTTCAGGTTGCTTATTATCAATGAAAAGAGCCTTGCGCGGTTGCCGTCGCCGACGAATGAATTGTGCGGAGTTATCACGGCGTTCGGGAGATCCCACAGCTCGCTGTCGGCGTCCAGCGGCTCCTGCTCAAACACATCGAGTGCGGCTCTGAGCCGTCCGGATCTGAGCTCGCTTATGAGTGCGCCGGTGTCTATTATTCCGCCGCGAGATATGTTGACTATGACCGCCCCGTCCTTCATCGCGCAGAGTAATTCGGCGTTCGCGATATGCTCCGTCTCCTTTGTCAGCGGCAGACAGAATATGACTATATCGCCCGCGCTCACGGCGGCGCGGATATCGCCTATTGAATATATTTTATCGAAACCGTCAACGGAAGTCTTTCTGTCAACGCCGATTATCTCGCAGCCGAACGCCCTGAACCTGTCCGCGCAGGCGCGCCCGACGCTGCCCGCGCCGACTATCACAACGCGCTTTCCGACCAGCTCCTCGAGTCCGCGGTGCTTCTCCCAGCGGTGCTCCGACTGAGCCGCCGAGAAAAATGCTCTCTGTTTATAGAAATCAAGAACCGAACAGACGGCGAACTCCGCCATCGGCGCGCTGTAGACCCCGCGGGCGTTGAATACTTTTATGCCGTGGGCGTCCATGTAGTCCATGGGCACGCGGTCGAGCCCCGCGCTCGTCAGCTGAACGGTTCTGAGCTTCGGGAATTTATCCGGCGGAGTATAGAGAAACAGCCCGTTGCAGATGATAGCCCCTATCTCTTCGCAGGGTATGTTATCCGGCACAGCGACCCGCTCATCGGGCATGAAATATATCTCATAGCCGAGATTTTCAAGCTCCGCCGATTCCTCGGGCGTTATTCTCAATGCACCTGTCACAAGCAGCTTCATTTTTCCGCTCCCGTTATCTTTTTTATCTCGCGCACCACGCGCGCGACCGGCAAACCGACGACATTGAAGTAGTCGCCGCAGATGCCCTCGACGAGCGTGCAGCCGAGCCCCTGTATCCCGTAAGCTCCGGCTTTGTCCATCGGCTCGCCGCTGAGAACATAGTCCGCTATCTCTTTGTCTGTAAGCTCAAAAAATTTAACTTTCGTCGCTTCGCTGAACACGGTTTTTTTTCCGTGCGCCGAGATGCAGACTCCGGTATATACCGTGTGCTCCCTGCCGGAGAGGCGGCGGAGCATATTTTCTGCATCCTGTCTGTCGTGCGGCTTGCCGAGAATATCGCCGTCAACGGAGACAATCGTATCCGCGCCTATTACGCAGTCATTAAATCGGCGAGCCGCCACGGGACGGCATTTCTGCGCCGCTATCGAGCAGACCTTCTCCTCCGGCGTGTCGCCCTGCGGCACTTCGTCAACGCCCTCGACATCTATCTCAAAGTTTATACCTGCCGTTTGGAGCAGCTCTTTTCTGCGCGGCGAGGACGACGCAAGAACAATTTTCATATCTCGCCCTTTCTGCGCTTCTGCGCGACTTTGAGCACGGCGGTCTGCGTTTTGCCGTCGCGTATCTCGTTGTTCATGACCATCTCGACCGCCTTTTCAAGCGGTATTTTTTCGGGCGCCAAAAATTCATCGTCGTCGAGGTCGAGGGATGTAAAGGACAGCCCCTTCGCCGCATACATATGGATTATCTCGCCGCAGTAGCCCGGGGTGGGATAGAATTTTCCGAGGTCTATATAGTGCTCCGCCACGGCTCCCGTCTCTTCGCGCAGCTCGCGTTTGCCCGCTTCAAACGGGTCCTCGCCGTATTCGAGCTTGCCCGCGGGCAGTTCGAGCAGGACTTCGGAATACGGATAGCGGAACTGCCGCACAAACATCAGTTCGTCGTCATCCGTCAGCGCGGCGACCGTCACTCCGCCGGGATGTTCTACGACCTCGCGCAGAGCCTGCTTGCCGTTGGGCAGTTCGGCGGTGTCGGTGCGGACATTGATTATCCTGCCTTTGTAGATGTACTTTTTTTCAATCGTTTTTTCGTCGAGCTTCATATATAAGCCTCCGTTCAGGTCTTATCCCGCGGGGAAATAAATATTATTTTCCGGGGGTGATTTTTTTGAAATATATCTTCACGCCGGGCGAGCCGGACTACGCATATATAAAAGAAAGCGTATGCTCGCTCCGGGCGGAATATCCGTTTTTAAAAATCGAGATAGCCGGGCGAAGCGCCTGTGGAAGAAAGATATTCGCCCTGCGATTCGGCAGGAGCGCAAATCCGGTGCTCATAGCGGCGTGCTTCCACGCTCAGGAGCGGCTGACTACACTCGTCACGCTGAGATTTATAGAGCGGCTGTGCCTGAGCGCAAAGAACAGGCAGACCATGTGTGGAATCGACATAGGCGGCGCACTGAGCCGGCGGGAAATAATATTCGTCCCGTGCGTCAACCCGGACGGGGTTGAGATAGCTCTGCACGGCGCAGAGACGGCGGGAAAAAGCAGAGACTGCGTTGAGCGCGCGATGAGTGAAAGCCGGGATCTCTGGAACGCGAATGCGCGCGGGGTCGATCTCAACCACAACTTCAACGCCGGGTGGGATCTTTCAAAGGCGCTGGAAATCGAAGCGGGGATAACCGCGCCCGCGCCGAGGCGGTTCGGCGGATATGCTCCGCAGACCGAGCCTGAAGTCAACGCCCTCGTTCAGCTGTGCATGAGGCGAATGCCGCGAACGGCAATAGCCCTGCACAGTCAGGGCGAAGAGATATACTATGAATACGGGGAGCACACGCCGGAGCGCGGCGAGCATCTGGCAAAAATTTTCGCTGCGGCGAGCGGCTATACGCTCGTGCAGAACGCGGGGCTTGCTTCACACGCAGGGTTCAAGGACTGGACGATAGAGGCGCTCGGCATTCCGTCGTTCACATTCGAGCTCGGCAAGGGCAGAAATCCCCTGCCGCTGAGCGACTTTGAGAGCGTGTATAAAAGCATCGAGGAGACCCTCGCGCTCGCCTGCGTGGTGTGAGTGTTGGTGGGGAGCGATATAAAGTTTAGATATAGATTTAAATGGGGAGAATTAAGCTATATCACTTGAACTTTTACAAAATAGAAATGAGCAGCTCAACTGGCTTTGATAATCAAACTTCCAATAGCCGCGCCGCAGTGTTTGATAAACTTTTTTAGAAGAGCGAGGGAACGGCTTGCGA
>DJQG01000132.1 GCA_002438685.1 Ruminococcaceae bacterium UBA6392
GAAAATGCCGAAACGCGGGAAGGTTAAAAGTTTGATTATGGTAGGACGCGAAGGTAGAGGGTGAATTATACAATTTCATATCGTGCCGCTCGCGCGGCATCGGTGCGGCGAGTAGCTGCACCCCGCAAGACCGCAAACAACAAATTTGCTGATTTTTCGCCTCTTCCGCACAAATCCCCACAATACAGCATATTTATACTTCTTATATTATACATGGTTATATCAATAAATCAATACCTATATATCAATTATGATATGTCTTTTTCAGCTCCTTTGTCGCTTCGCCGCTGAGCAGGCAGAGCGAGATGAGATTCGGCACCGCCATGAGTGCGTTCGCGAGGTCTGAGAGCTCCCATACAAGCTCAAGGTCGGCGACGCATCCGACGAATACCGCCGCGGCGTAAATTATGTTGTATATCTTCGCGCTCTTGGCGCCCAAAAGATATTCGAGCCCGCGCCGCCCGTAATATGACCAACCGATGAGCGTGGCAAAGGCAAAGACGCAGATGCTCACGCAGACGAAAATGCTCCCGGCTTTTCCGAATACGCTGCCGAATGCCGCGGCGCAGGCGAGAGAACCGTCGCCGTCCGTCGGCGCGCCGGAGACCAAAAGCGTTACCGCGGTCACGGTGCACATGACGACCGTGTCGAGAAAAACTTCAAGTATGCCCCAGCAGCCCTGCTCGGCGGGCGAATCCGTCTGCGCCGCAGCGTGGATTATCGCGTTGCTGCCGAGCCCGGCTTCGTTTGAAAAAACTCCGCGCGCCACCCCGTAGCGCAGAGCCTTTTTTATCCCGCAGCCAGCCGCTCCGCCTGCCGCCGCACGCAGAGAAAAAGCCTCGGATATTATGCGCGAAAACGCCGACGGCACGGCGCGAAAGTTTTTTATTATGACAGCGAAGCTCGCGAGAATGAATATCGCCGTCATGGCGGGGATTATCTTCTCCGCCGCCGATGCGATTCTCTTGAGCCCGCCGCAGGTTATCGCGAACACGCCTGCGGCGAGAATAAATCCCGTTATCGCGGAACTCAGCCCGAATGAGCCGGAGAGCGAGAGCGCGGCGGCGTTCGCCTGGGTCATGTTGCCGATACCGAGCGAGGCTATGACTAACAGAACGCAGAAAATCTTTGCCATGTGTTTGAATCCCAGCCCGCGCTCCATATAGACGAACGCGCCGCCCATCCATTCGCCGTTTTCGTCGCGGTATCTGTATTTTATGCCGAGTATATTTTCGCAGCACGCGCTCATCATGCCGATTATCGCGCTTATCACCATCCAGAAAACCGCGCCCGCGCCGCCGGAGGCTATCGCCGCCGCCACGCCGACTATGTTGCCCGTGCCCATGCATGCGGCGAGCGCGGCAGAGAGCGCCTGCGTCTGCGATATCGAGCCTTTGCAGGATTCCCGGCTCTTTTTGCTGAATATGCTTCCGAGCGTTGTTTTCATCCATGTGCCAATGTGCGTTATCTGGAAAAATCCCGACCGCACGCTCAGCAGAAGCCCCGTGCCCGTGAAAGCGACGAGCAGCGGGACTCCCCAGACCGCCGAATTTATCGAAGAAACGAGCGAACAAAACGAGTCCGTGGGATCACCTCCGAAAAATGAAAAGGATTGATTTAAAGCGCGGATTAGTATATACTATAATCTGTACAATAAGATTCGCGAAAGGAAAAGTGATATCTTGAAGGATTTCGGATTTGTCAAGACCGCGGCGGTCTGCCCGAGGGTGACGGTCGGCGCGGCTGATAAAAATGTTGATAATATGCTGCCGCTGATAAAAGGGGCGGCTTCGTCCGGCGCGCAGATAATTGCCCTGCCGGAGCTCTGCATAACAGGCTATACCTGCTCCGATCTTTTTTCGCAGGACAGGCTCATTGAAAGCGCGGAGGCTGCGCTCGGCAGGCTCATTCTTGAATGTGCCGATATCGGCGCACTCGTGATAGTCGGACTCCCGGTACGCGTGCGCGGCAGGCTCTTCAATTGCGCCGCCGCATTCCAAAACGGCAAACTCATGGGCGTTGTGCCGAAGAGCTATCTGCCGAATTATAACGAGTTCTATGAAAAACGCCACTTCGTCTCGGGGCTTGATACCCCGTGCGATACCGTCACCCTCTGCGGGCAGGAGGTGCCGTTCGGCAATATGCTCTTTTGCGCGGACAACGGCGCGGCGGTCGGAATTGAGCTGTGCGAGGATATGTGGGTGCCAGTGTCGCCCGGAACCGTCCTTGCGCTCAGCGGCGCGGATATAATAGTAAATATCTCCGCCTCCGATGAGATGGTCACAAAGAATGATTTCAGGCTGAGCCTCATTGAACAGACGAGCGCGCGGTGCTACTGCGGCTATGTCTATTCCTCCGCCGGCATCGGCGAGAGCACAACAGACCTTGTGTTCTCCGGCGCGTGCACGATAGCCGAAAACGGCGGCATACTCGCGAGAAACGAGCGCTTTGAGCGAAACGGCGCGGCGGTGTACGCCTGTATTGATATCAAAAAGCTCGAAGCTCTGCGCCGCAACAGCGAATTTTATGACAACGCGGCTCGCTATGTCGACCGCGACATAAAACGCGTTGATATAACCCTGCCGGAGCTAAAAGAGAGCGATATAGACAGAAATTTCGACGCGCGCCCATTCGTGCCCTCGGATGAAAAAGTCAGACGCGCACGCTGCGCCGAGATATTCAATATTCAGGCGGCGGGACTCGCGAAGAGAATCGAGCATATCGGGCTTAAAAAGGCAGTAATCGGCATCTCGGGCGGACTCGATTCGGCTCTCGCTCTGCTCGTTGCGGACAAGGCGTTTGATCTTCTCGCCCTGCCGAAAGAAAATATAATCTGCATCACGATGCCGGGCTTCGGCACGACAAAGCGCACGAAGTCGAGTGCCGTCACGCTCACCGAGTGCATCGGAGCGCAGCTCAGGGATATCGACATCGTCCCCGCGTGTACTCAGCATATGCGGGACATAGGTCACGATATGAGCATACTCGATGTGACTTATGAAAATGTTCAGGCGCGCGAGCGCACGCAGATACTCATGGACACCGCGAACAAAGAGGGTGCGCTGCTTGTCGGCACGGGCGACCTGTCCGAGCTTGCGCTCGGCTGGTGCACCTATAACGCCGACCACATGAGCATGTACGGAGTCAACTGCTCCGTGCCCAAGACGCTCGTTAGATATCTCGTCGATTTCGTTGCGGACGAGAGGGGAGGCAAGCTCGGACAGGTGCTCCGCGAGATACTCGCGACTCCTGTTAGCCCCGAACTGCTCCCGCCCGACAAAAACGGCAAAATAGCGCAAAAGACCGAGGATACCCTCGGCCCCTATGAGGTTCACGATTTTTTCCTCTATCATTTCCAGCGCTTCGGCGCCTCACCCGATAAGCTCATGTTCATGGCGTGCCGCGCGTTTGACGGAGTATACAGCCGCGAGCAGATTGAAAAATGGCTCAGGCTCTTCATGAAGAGATTCTTCTCCCAGCAGTTCAAACGCTCCTGCATACCGGACGGCCCGAAGGTCGGCTCTGTCAGCCTCTCGCCTCGCGGCGACTGGCGTATGCCCTCCGACGCGGACGCCTCCGCATGGCTCGATATCTGATGAAAGGATAAACGAAAATGAAGAAGTTAAAAAGCTTTGTCGCCGTTCTGCTCTGCCTCGCCGCCGTATTCTGCACTGCGGGCTGTTCGGCATCGAAAAAGAGCGCGCTGAATATCTCGGGCGCGCAGATAGACTATGAGACGTTTTTATATTATTTCGACCAGGTTCACGCGTTCCCCGAAAAATACGAACTCGCCGCCGATGCGACGAATGAGCAGATGATCGATGCCGCGATTGAGCTGTGCTGCGAATATGTTGCGGTCAACACGAAGGTTTCGGAATACGGGCTGACTCTCTCTGCCTCCGAAAAGCGCTCGGCTTCTAATAATCTTGAAGACCTGTGGCACGTTTTCTCTGGCTACTATGAGAATCTCGGTGTGTCGAAGCAAACTCTTATGAAGATAGAGACCGCCGACACCTCGCGCAACAGACTTTTCTATTATATCTATGACGAGGGCGGCGAAAAGGCAGTCAGCGAGGACGATATAAAGAAATATTATAACGAGAATTATATCTCCTTCCGCGCCATAACCGGCTATCTTACAACCACCGACGCGAACGGCGACACGGTAGTTATGACCGCGGATCAGAAAGCGGAGATGAACAAGGAGTTCGTGGAGCTTTCGACGCGCCTGGGCAACGGTCAGACGATGAACGAGATAGTTGAGCTATATTCCGAGAAGCATCCGGATTCAACAGTTTCGGATCAGCTCCAGTTTATAAAAAAAGGCACGGATTCCTATCCCGACGGCTTCTTTGAAAAAGTTCAGCAGCTCTCCGTCGGCTCGAACACCGTGCTTATCATGGACAACTATATTTTCCTCATTCTCAGAGAGAATCCCTCGGAGGACGAGGCGAAGCAGTACTACGAACGCTACCGCGACGACTGCCTCAAGAGCCTGCGCGGAGACGAGTTCAAGACGATAGTCGAGGGTTACGCCTCCGAGCTTTCGGTCGAGCGCAACGACAGGGTCATAAACAAGGCCGTCAAGGAGGTCATCAAAGATGGCTGATATAATTAAAAATGAGGTCACCGACGCCGTACTCACGCGCCAGGCGATAAGAGAATATAAGCCCATAATGCTCACCGATGCCCAACTCGATACGCTGACCGCGGCGGCGATGATGGCTCCGAGCGGGCGCAACTGCCAGCCCTGCCATGTCAGATTCATATGCAACGACTCTATGCTGCGCCAAATGCAGATAGACTTCAAAAATATCGTCGGCTGGGATACGCCCGTTCACACGCGAAGCGACAAGAATCCGTTCTATCACAATGCGCCTGTGTTCGCCGCGATATTTGCAAAGCCGGGCAGTCAGATGGATGCCGGAATCATGGTCGAGAACATATGCATCGCCGCAAAGGGACTCGGACTCGGCACATGTATAGTCGGCAGCGCGGGCGCGCTGTTTGACGATGCCGAAAAGGGCGCTTATTGGCGCGGGGAGATTGACATTCCCGTTGACCTTCAGTATATGATAGGCGTTGCGATAGGTGTGCCGGACGAAGCGCCGGAGCAGAAGCCGCGCGACCCGAGTCACTATAAAACGATAAGATGAGATAAAATAAACTAACCGCCGCAGAGAATAAACTTTGCGGCGGCTGTTTTTATATAATTTGTTCACTGCATGAAAACCGCCCGTGCCAAAAAACGGCACGGGCGGGAATTAATTTATCTGTTCTTTATGATGTGGGGCAGTATGAGAATATATTTGACGAGCATATAAGCGACTGCGACCGGGACATTCACGACGTTCTTCGTGAAGTTTGAAAGGAAGTCGGTGGGCAGTTCCTCGTGCTCCTTGGCTTCGCCCTTGGTGGTCTTCTTTATCGCGTATTCGTCGAACTTCTCGTAGCCGGTTGCCTCGCAGGTCTCGTCGTCAACATCAACGGTGTATGCACGGTAGATGAGCCTGTCGCCGTCGATGGTGAAGGTGCTGAACATCGACTTGTGGGGCTGAGCCGCGACCGCCGCGTCGGCGAGAATGGGCTCCATGGCGTCCTCGTGGACATTGTAGCGCTTTGTGCCTGCGGTGTTGGGCAGGATATGAACAGTGCCCTCGGGATTGAGCGCGTAGGTTATCTCCTCGCCCTTGTAGTTCTCAGTAATGTACTCGGTCGGCTGGATCTTGTCGTCCTTGACCTGATATGTACGAAGATACATGTGGTCGTGACCGTTTATGACAACGTCAATGTCAAGGCTGTCTATAATAGGCAGCAGACGCTTGCGCATGATGACGGTGTCGGGCTTGTTGATGTTCTTGCCCGCGGAGTAGCAGGCGCGGTGCATGAGGATTATCTTCCACTGCGCGTCAGAAGAGTTCATGTCATTCTGAAGCCAGTTTATCTGCTCCTCGCTGATGGGATACATATCATTTGTATTGAGTACGGCGATATGGGCGTTCGAGTAGTCGAACGAATAGTAGACGCCGGTGATATGATTCCAGCCTGCGCTCTTGTCGAGGTTGAACATATTGTCGAACCAGCCCCAGCGCAGGTTGCCCTCGTGGTTGCCGGCGGTCGGCGCCATGGTGATGTTCATGAGCGTGTCGCAGTTCTTCTCATAGAACCAGTCCCACTCCTGATCGTTGCAGTCGTTGACGAAGTCGCCCGCGTTCATGAGGAACTTCGCGTCGGGGCAGACCTGCATCGCGGTGCGCTGAACCGCGCCGCTCTTTGCGAAGTTTATTTCGTTGCCCGCCTGAACATCGGCAAGGGCTATGAACGAAAACGGCTCTTCGCCGTCGCAGGCTGTTTCAAATGTGCCGTTGTTGCTCCAGATGCCGGTCGAAGCGTCGCCGACTCTGTAGACATACTTTGTGCCGGGCTCAAGATTTTCGGCGAGCACTTTGTGGCAGTAGTTCTCTTTCCACTTCGTGCAGGTGCCGGAAAATTTGAGTGCGCCGTCAAAGCTGCCGTTGTATTCTGCAAGGGGCATGACCTCAACATCGCTGCCGCATTTCTCGGTCGTATACCAGCAGATGCCGCGTCTTGTTTTGGCATCGCCGTTGATAACAACGCTGATGCGCTTTATCGATCCGTCTGCGCTCTCCTGAGGCATGGCGGAGGCGGAGGGGACTATCATGCAGGCGAGCAGGCAAAGTACCATGACCGCGCTGATTATCCTCATCAGTTTTTTGTTCATCGCATATTCCTCCGAAATTTTGGTATAGCTATTTTACATCCGATTCGCACAAAAGTCAAGCGAGTTAACGGATGCTCTTTGTGGATAATTTATAATGCCTTTTTCATCAATATATGTGGACAGCCCTCTTCAACATCGTGAATTCCGGTGTCCTCGTAGCCGAATATTGAATAGAATCCGACGGCCCGCTCCTGCGAATGTATCCATATTTCATTGACTCCGCTGCCTGCGGCGTATTCTTCGGCGGCTTTTATTATGTCCGCACCGAGCCCTCTGCCGCGAAAAGCCTTTCTTACGGCGACTCTGCCTATCATGACTCTGCCGCTCTCGGGGTCTGTGAAAACGCGGCAGACTCCGACGGGGTGACTGCCGTCAAACAATATAATGTGCGCAGCCGTTTTGTCGATATCATCGAACTCCTCCTCGAAGCCCTGCTCTTTTACGAACACCTCGAGCCTTATCTCTTTCGCCTCGTCCGGGAGCTGATTATAGATTTCAGTTTCCATATAAACACCTCGGTTTGTATTATATCACAAAAACGGGCATGAAATTTTGTATATACACACATCGCCGAAATTTGTCTCAAACTGTTGCAAGAGATGAGAAATAAATATATAATTATCTAAAGAATCATTCGGCTCTGCGCCGTCGGAGGAATATATAATGGAAAAACTCAGAGTGCTCTTTCAGGGCGACAGCATAACGGATATGGGCAGAGACCGCTCTGATATCCGCAATATGGGCAACGGCTATCCGCTGTTCGTCGCGTCGAATTTCCGCGCGGATAATCCGAAGTTTGATATCGACTTTTTAAACCTCGGCGTCAGCGGGGACAGGGTCGGCGACCTGCGTAACCGCTGGCAGACCGACTGCCTCGATCTCCATCCCGATGTGCTCTCCGTGCTTATCGGAATAAACGACACGTGGCGCAGATATGACAGCAACCAGCCGTCCGACATAGAAGAGTTTGAGAGCGTATACCGTTCGCTGCTCGAGGACGCAAGACGCGAAAACCCGGATATCAAAATAATTATCATGGAACCCTTTGTGCTCCATGTTTCCGAAGAGCGCGCGAGCTGGCGCGAGGATCTCGATCCGAGGATTCAGGCGGTGCGCAGAGTGGCGAAGGATTACGCCGATGCGTTTATCCCGCTTGACGGTCTGCTCAATGCCGCCGCTATCGACACCTGCCCCAAACAGTGGACGCCCGACGGAGTCCACCCTTCGCCCGACGGTGCGGCTCTGATAGCCCGCTACTGGCTTAAAGCGTTCGACAAGATACTTTGATGAAAGAGAGAGACACAATGCCTTTTGACAAAAACTTTGCTCCCGCGCTGCGCTTTGCAGTCATGAGCGACATACATATCGACGACGAGGACTGCATCGAGGAGCAGCGGCTTGCAAAAGCGCTTGACGACCTCAAAAATCTGTGCTCGTCCGATGAGAGAGACAGCGGCTTTGACGCGCTCGTCATCGTCGGTGATTTCGCTTCGCGCGGGTCGGAGATTCAGATGCGCAAGGTCAAGAAGATCCTCGACGCAGGTCTGCCCGCCGATGTCAGGCTGATAATGACCATGGCGAGCCACGAATATATGACCGACGGCGAGGAGAATGCCCTGCGCCGCTTCGATGAAATATTCGGTCTTACTCCCGACACCCACGCGGTGATAAACGGCTTTGATTTCATCGCCGTCACAACGACGAGAGGCTGCCACTTCGACGACAAAAAGCGCGGGTTTATTTCCGCAGAGCTTGAAAAAGCGGCGGAGCGGGACGGCAAAAAGCCGATATTCTTTTTCCAGCATCCGCATATTACGGACACTGTCTACGGCAGCATCAACTGGGGCGAGGACGAGATAACGGATATTCTCATAAACTACCCGCAGACAGTCGATTTCTCCGGTCACTCCCACGCGCCGATAAACGATCCGCGCTCGGCGCATCAACGCCATTTCAGCGCGTTCGGCACGGGCACGCTGAGCTATTTCGAGCTCGACGAGTTCGACAAGACCCACGGCACTATTCCGCCCGAGGACAGCAGCGCCGCGCAGTTCCTTATAGTCGAGGCGGACGCGCAGGGCAGGGTCAGAGTATATCCCTACGATGTGCTCGGCAGCCGCTTCTTCCCGTACACATGGGAGATAGACGAGCCGTGGAACATAGATTCGTTCAAATATACCGACGCTCGCTATGTCACGGCGGAGAAGCCGTATTTTGAAAATGCCGAGATCTCGGTCGAAAACATAACGGCGGACGGCTGCGGCATAACTTTCACTCAGGCGACCGGAAAAGAACGCCCGGACAGCTACGATATCTATATTTTGGATTCTGACGGGCTGATAAAAAAGCACATGAATATAACTTCGCGCTACTATCTCTCCGATATGCCCGCGGCTCTTACCGAGCACATAGGCGGACTGAAATCCGGCACGGAGTATACAATAAAAATAGTTGCAAACAGCTTTTGGCGCACGCGCAGCGACGCTCTGACCGCTCGGTTTGCTACACTCTGAAACACAGGAGCTGATTAAATGTTTTTCGTCTTACCCACAGCGGCGATATTCGCCATATATATCCTCGCGGCGGTTCTGCCTGCGATATTCCTGCTTCGCTATGTCTATAAGCACGATGCAGTTGACAAGGAGCCGCCCGGACTGCTTCTGTCCCTGATACTCATGGGCGTTGTCGCGGCTCTGATGTCGATAGTGCTCGAAATAATCGGCGAGAAGATACTCAACGATCAGATAAGCCAGGATGACAAATATTATAAAATCATTCTTGCTTTCGCAGTCGTTGCGGTCGTCGAAGAGGGAACGAAGTTCCTGCTGATGAAGCTCAAGACATGGAAGAACCCGAATTTCAACTACAGCTTTGACGGGATAGTTTACGCCGTCTCTGTCTCGCTGGGCTTCGCCGCATTCGAAAATATAAAATATGTCATGAACTTCGGTCTGTCCGTTGCGCTCCCGCGCGCAGTGCTCGCAGTACCCGGTCATATGGGATTCGCAGTGTTCATGGGTCTGTTCTATGGGCGCGCCAAGCTCTTTTCAAACCTCGGCTGCAAGGGCAGAAAGACGATGAATCTCCTCGCCTCCTATCTCTCTGCCGTGTTCCTGCACGGGTTCTATGACTCCTGCGCCATGATAGGCAACACCCTCTCGACCGTGATATTTATAGTGTTTGTGGTGCTGATGTATATCATAGTGATAAGCCTGATAAAGCACGAATCGCGCAATGACATAAGAGTGTGAAATCTACCGTCAGCCGGCAGTCATCTGCCGGCCGGCGGTTTTGCGTTTATATAAGAACTGAAATATTATTTTATTATTGCTTTTCGGAAAAGATGAATCCGGAGGGTTGGCAGCAGCATTACGAAAAATTTACGGTTTTATCGAAAAACACCGAAAAATTGAGCCGAAAAGCCTTAAAAGCTCAGTCGGTTTTGTGAATTCTTCGCCGTATCTCCGGTATGCAATTGACTTTGCGGCATAGAATGTGGTAGAATACAGTGCAAGAGGATAACCGGTGCGGGACACCGGCTCTGAATATTTTTATCTATATTGAAAAAGGAGGAATGAAGGTTGACTGATCAGAAAACAATGGCGTACATTAACCTTTATGCTGTCTTGGGAACTTTGGAGAATCTCTGCGAGATAGTTCCGGAGGCGAGCGCAATGCTCACCAACACCAAACCCATCTCCATCGGCTTTGAAGTGAAGGACGGTCCGAGCGCCACAATAACCTTCAAAAACGGCAGATGCAGGATGGAGCAGGGCGTTAGCAAGTGCGACGTCAAGCTGCCTTTCTCTTCCTGTAAAAAATTCAACGGTCTTATCGACGGAACCGTAACTCCGATCCCCTCAAAGGGCTTTCAACACATCAAGTTCCTCCTCAAGACTTTTACCCCTCTGACCGACCTGCTTGCAAAATATATGCGTCCCTCGCCCGAGGATCTTGAGGACAGAACCTTCTTCGAGCAGAGCACAACGCTCATGCTCTATACCATTGCCGTCGCTATCTCCCAGATAGCCAATAACGACAAGATAGGTCAGTTCTCGGCATCGCATATCGTTGACGGCGAGATAGGCTTCGGCATAAAGGACGGTCCTGCGGTCACGATCCGCGCGAAGAACGGTCGCCTCGTCACCATCAAGAAGCGCTGCGAGAATCCGCGCGCCGAGATGGAGTTCGCTTCAATGGATCTTGCAAGAGACCTCTTCGACGGAAAGATAAACGCCGTTGCCTGCATCGGCATGGGCGCTATCACCATGAAGGGCATGATCTCGATGATCGACAATATGAACAGACTGCTCGACAGAGTTGCTCTGTACTTGGCATAAGGGAGGGGAACTTTAATGAGCTTCAAGATTAACGATTACACAAAGAGCAGAGAGATGTTCAAAAGAGCCGAAAAGGTTATTCCTTCCGGCGTTTACGGCCACCTCGGTCCGGCAGAAGGCTGTTTCATCCCCGTCAGCGCGTTTCCGCTTTTCGGCGACAGAGCGCAGGGCTCCTATTTCTGGGATGTTGACGGAAACAAATTCATCGACTATATGTGCGCTTACGGTCCCAACGTTCTCGGTTACAATGACCCCGACGTTGATGCCGCCGCTCTCGAGCAGGCAAAGAAGTGCAACTGCACAACCTCTCCGTCCTACAAGGCGGTCGAGTTCGCAGAGCTGCTTGTTGACACCGTCAACTGCGCAGACTGGGCTTTCTTCGCAAAGAACGGCAACGATGTCACCACCGCCGCTATTATGACCGCAAGAGCCCACACCCACCGCAAGAAGATAATCTTCATCAACGGCTTCTATCACGGTATTTCGCCCTGGACCCAGAAGGTCGACTATCCCGGCGTTATCGAAGAGGACGTTGCGAACAATATCTATATCGACTGGAACGATATCCCGGCTCTCGAGAGAGTTATCGCCGAGAACGAGGGCGAGATAGCTGCGTTTATCTCGACTCCCTATCTCCACGGCAACTTCTTCGACAACCAGCTTCCCGCAGACGGTTACTGGCAGAAGGTTCGCGAGCTCTGCACAAAGAACGGCATTGTCCTTATAGTCGACGATGTCCGCGCAGGCTTCCGCCTTGACATTGCCGGCAGTGACCACTTCTACGGCTTCGAGGCAGACCTTATCTGCTTCTGCAAGGCTCTTGCAAACGGTTGGAACGTCTCCGCCCTCTGCGGCAAGGAGTTCCTCAAGAGTTCCATCAGCAGCCTGTCCTATACCGGCAGCTACTGGCTCAGCGCTATCCCGTTTGCCGCTGGTATTGCCTGCATCAACAAGATGAAGAAGCTCAACACTCCCGCCCTCTTCCGCGAGAAGGGTCTCAAGGTAGGCGAGGGTCTCAAGGCTGCCGCCGCAAACAACGGCTTCCATCTTGTCGTCTCCGGCGAGCCGTCCCTGTTCTATCTGCGCCTTGCGGATGACGATTCACTCATGCTCCATCAGGAGTGGGTCGCAGAGATGGTCAAGCGCGGCATATTCATCACGAGCCACCACAACCATTTCCTCAACGCGTCCCTGACCGACGAGGATATAGCTCACACCGTTGATGTTGCTGAGGATGCGTTCAACACCCTGCGCAAGAATCACCCCGAGCTTGCCTGATAAAATTATGAAAAAAATCCCGTCCTGTCTTTACAAGACGGGGTTTTTTATGTTATCATATATAAAAATAGTTTCGCGCGCGCTCATGGGTTTGGATATTTTGCCCTTTTGAGTAATTTTTGCCGTGCGCGGGACATATATTTCATCCGGCGGATATTCCCGGACAAAAAACGGAAGCTTTGTGATTTGCGGGGGCACCCGTTCATTCACTCAGACGATAAAAATGTTTTCTGTAAGGAGGAAATGTAAATGCCATTATCAAAGCAGGAATGGTTAGCTCTCGAAAAGAAGGCTCACGAGCTGCGCAGACTTTGCCTCGACACCACTTACTGGGCGGGCAGCGGTCATATCGGCGGCGGCATGAGCGTCATGGATATGCTTACCGTTCTCTATCACAAGTACATGAGACTCGACGTCAAGAACCCCAAGTGGGAGGATAGAGACCGTCTTATCCTCAGTAAGGGCCACGCTGGTATAGCCTACGCTCCCGTGCTCGTCGATTTCGGCTGGAACGATCCCGAGCAGCTCAAGACCTTCAACCACACGAACTCGAAGATGGGCATCCACCTCGATTCGAACAAGGTCATCGGCGTTGACGCCTCCACCGGTTCTCTCGGACACGGACTTCCGATAGCCGTCGGCACCGCTCTTGCCGCAAGAGTTCTCGGCAAGGACTACAAAACATACTGTATCCTCGGCGACGGCGAGTGCGACGAGGGTTCAAACTGGGAAGCTGCTATGTCCGCTTCCACCTTCAAGGTCACCAACATGATCTCCTTCGTCGACCGCAACAAGTGCATGATTGACGGCAGAACAGAGGATGTTATGAAGCTCGAGCCCTTCGCTGACAAGTGGCGTGCTTTCGGCTTCATCGTCAAGGAAGTTGACGGACACAACTTCAAGGAGCTGTGCGACGCTATCGACTTCGCTCTTGAGAACAAGACCGATTCTCCCGTCATGATAATTGCCGATACGATAAAGGGCGCCGGCATCAACTTCATGGAGGATAACTATCAGTGGCACTACGGCGCTATTGACGAAGAGAAGTATAAGAAAGCTATAGACAGCCTTGACGCCTACTATGAGGCACGCAAGGCAAGAGCTGAAAAGGAGGGCGAATAATATGGCAGGCGGAATGACCTATACAGCCGTTGAATCAACCGCTCTTTCCACCGCGGAATATTACGGCAAGACCCTTGTTGAGCTTGGCGCAGAGCATCCCGAAGTTGTCGCGCTGACCGCTGACCTCGGCAAATCAACAAAGATCGGTATGTTCGGTGAGGCTTATCCGGACAGATTCTTTAACGTCGGTATCGCAGAGCAGAACATGTTCGGCGTCGCCGCAGGTATGGCGAGAGCAGGACTCGTTCCTTTCCTTTCGACCTTCTCGGTCTTTGCTTCTCTGAGAAGCGCCGACCAGCTCCACACCGACATCTGCTATCAGAATGTCAACGCTAAAATAATCGCTACCCATTCGGGTACTTCGTTCGGTCAGGCAGGCTCGACCCATCACGCTATCTGCGATCTCGCAGTTACCCGTGCTATACCCAACCTCACCGTTATCTGCCCCGCGGACGGTATGGAGACTGTCAACGCAGTCCGTGCGGCATATGAGACCCCCGGCCCGTTCTATATCAGAATCAACAGAGGCTTCGACCGAGTCCTCTATAAGGACACCGATTACGGCTTCGAGCTCGGCAAGGCAGTCACTCTTAAAGAGGGTACCGACATCACCGTTATCGCTTGCGGCTCCTGCGCATTCCAGGCTCTCCAGGCGGCTAACTTCCTTGAGAATTCGGACGGTCTTAAAGTCAGAGTTCTCGATATGCACACCATCAAGCCCATCGACCGCGAGGCTATCCTCAAGGCTGTTATGGAGACCCGCCGCATAATCACCGTTGAGGATCACAATGTAATCGGCGGTCTCGGCAGCGCGGTTGCAGAGGTTGTTGTTGAGTCCGGTAAGGGCTGCGCATTCAAGCAGCTTGGTATCCAGGATAAGTTTGCTCCCATCGGACTGCATGAGGACATCATGTCCATGCTCGGTATCGACTCCAACGGTATCGTTGACGCTGTCCGTGAGGTCATGGGCAAGGACTTCGAGCTTGATGACGATTGGGACGACGAGGTGTAATAGCTTCGCCCGTATCCCAATAAGGAAAGGAATGATTATATGGCATCAAGAGATGAGATTTTTACCAATAAACTTTTTCTCAACGCTGTCCTTCCGCTCATCAAGGTGATTGCAAACGATGTTCCCTCGCTTGCAAAGAAGTTTGAGCACGCGCACGGCGTTATGCAGGTCAGTGCTCTCGATCCCGACAGTCCGGACGGCAAGGTGGCTACCCATTTCGTAGTCAACTGCGGCGAGTGGCTCGTTCACAACGACAAGGTGGACACCGCTCCCCACATCGAGCTTGAGTTCAAGAGCATCGAGGCGATGAACGCATTCTTCAAGGGCAAGATAAGCCTCGCGACCCTGCCCAAGATGAAAGGTATTGCGAAGCATCCCGGTCTGTTCGCCTCGTTCATGGCAGTGCTTCTGAAGATGTCCTCGCTGCTTACCGCAAAGGGCATCCCGGAGGACGAGGACACCAAGGCTCTGCTCGTCAAGTGCTACTTCTATCTGCTTTCGAGCGGCATCAGCCAGCTCAATAAGCTCGGCCATCCCGATGTTCACGATTGGGCGCTCAAGAGCCCCGACCGTGTCTATGCGTGGGCTGTCAACGGCCACGATGAGCTTTCGGCTTATCTGCGCATAAAGGCGGGCAAATCGAGAGCCGGCAGAGGCGTTTACAAGAGAGCTATGCCTTTCTTCACCCTCCGCTTCGATTCTCTCGACAGCGCACTTGGCATCCTGCTCGGTCTTGATGATATGCTTGACTCTGCGAAGAAGGGCAAGCTTATCATGGAAGGCGCACCCGAGTTCGGCGCTCAGATCGGCGAGTATATGCTTACCGTCGCCGGATTCATCCAGTAAGAGAAAACATAACAAAATGCCGCCGTGTCTTTTGGATGCGGCGGCTTTTTATATGACGATAACATAATATTTTGATAAAATATCCGATTCCCTGTTCACGGGTGACAAAAATCGAAAACTATCAGCGATTTAAATGGAAAAAGCTTGCAAATTCAAGGCGCAGGCTTTATAATCTAAGCATAACTCCCGCATGAATATCCGCCTCGGCGAATTAACGTCCGGGCGGAGAAAATGCAGGTAATTTCAAGGAGGAAACGGAAATGAAATACGCATTCGTAAACGGCGTTATTCTCGACGGCACTCAGGATATGGAGCCCCAGTCCGGCAAGATCATTCTTGTCGACGGCGAGAAGATAACCGCCATAGTCGACGCGGGCGCGGATATCTCCGGATATGAGAAGATAGACCTCGGCGGAAAATATATAATGCCCGGTCTTATCAATATGCATATCCATCTTCCCTCGAGCGGAAGGCCGAAGAAGAAAGAATCCGACCCGAAGAAGCTTGTCAAAATTATGACGAGCAACAGCTTATTCCGCAAGATAATCAAGGCTGTCTGCCGCAGCGCGGCTCAGATGCAGCTCAACAGCGGCGTTACGACCATCAGAACCGTCGGCGGAGTTGAAAACGCCGATTCGAGCATCCGCGACGATATAAACGCCGGAAAGACCGTCGGTCCGAGAATACTCGCGGCTAACATGGCGGTCTCCGTCCCGGACGGACACATGGCGGGTTCGCTTGCCTATGTCGCCGAGAGCGCGGAGCAGGCGAGAGATTTCGTCGCGAAGATTGCAGAAGATAAGCCGGATCTGATAAAGCTCATGATAACCGGCGGCGTGCTTGACGCGAAGGTCAAGGGCGAGCCCGGCGTGCTGAAGATGCCCCCCGAGTATGTCAAGGCGGCGTGTGACGAGGCTCACAAGCACGGACTTATGGTCGCCGCCCATGTCGAGAGTCCCGAGGGTGTGCGCGTTGCGCTTGAAAACGGCGTCGACACTATCGAGCATGGCGCAAAAGCGGATGATAAAATAATCTCGCTCTTTAAAGAGAAGCACGCGGCGCTCATAACGACCCTTTCTCCCGCGCTTCCTTATGCGCTGTTCGATCGCTCCGTCAGCCACGCTACAGAGCTTTCGCAGTTCAACGGCGAGGTCGTCTTTGAGGGTATAATCGACTGCTCCGAGAAGTGCCTTGCAAACGGCATCCCCGTCGGTCTCGGAACCGACACCGGCTGCCCGTTCATCACTCACTACGATATGTGGAGAGAGCTTGTCTATTTCCATAAATACTGCGGCGTGTCGAATAAATTCGCACTCTACACCGCAACGAAGAGAAACGCCGAGATAGCGCATATTGATAATATCACCGGCACTGTCGAGCCCGGCAAGTGCGCCGATCTTATCGTCACCGACGCGAACCCGATCGACGATCTCAAGACTCTTCGCAATGTGAAGATGGTCATGGCGAGGGGACACCTTATCCGCGAGCCCAAGGTCAAAAAATACGAGAACGTTGAGCGCGAGCTCGACAAGTTCCTTTGATATCGTTTTAATGAGGGGATAGATGTAAAATGAGTCCGATAATTGTTTCAACTTTCGGCGCGTTTACCGCGCTGTTGCTGGTTTTCGCCATTTCGGAGATACTGGCAAAGGTGACAAAGGGCTGGGTTCCGTCAGTGCTTGTCATCATGATACTTATGCTCGTCGGCTTTTCGACCGGGCTTTTCCCGAAGACCATTATAGACGATGCGGGCGTGTCCGACGCGCTGTTCAAGGTCGCCTGCGGTCTGCTCGTCACCCATCTCGGCACGCTTATAAGCCGAAAAGAGATGGCGGCGCAGTGGAAGACGGTCATAATTTCGTTCATGGGTGTCATTTCAATAGCGGTAATCTGCCTGACTCTCGGCACCGCGCTCTTTGGCTTCGATAACGCGATTGCCGCGGCTCCTCCGCTCGCCGGCGGCGCAATAGCGACTGCGATGATGTCGAGTGCCGCTAATGAAGCGGGCAAGACTTCCGCCGCCCTTGTCGCGATAGTCTGCCTTTCCCTCCAGGGACTTGTCGGCTACCCGCTGACCTCGTTCTGCCTGAAGAAGGAGACAAAGAGACTCACGAAGCTCTACAGAAACGGCGAGTTCAAAGCGTCAACGGCCGCCTCTGAAGACAAGAAAGACGAAAAGAAGAGAGCCACAAGCACTACTATCATACTGCTCAAGCTCGCGCTTATCACTCTTGCGGCTTACTGGATCGATTATGCCACAAAAGGCTATGTCCCGATGTATGTCGTCTGCCTGCTGCTCGGCTTCGCCGCTCACGAGCTCAAGCTCGTTGAGACCGACGCCCTCCATGAGGCAAGTTCATATGGCTTCGTTATGACCGCACTGATGATGGGTCTGTTCAAGACTCTCGCAAGCTCCGGTACAGACGGTATAGCGTCCGTTGTCGGTATCGCCGCCGCGCTCGTCGCTTTCGCGACCGTCGCAATGGGTCTCATGGCTCTGCTTGCAAGCAAGATATTCAAGCAGTCGTTCTTCATGTGCTATGCGATAGTCCTCAACGCCTTTTCCGGCTTCCCGATCAATATGCTGATAACCACCGAGGCTATCAACATAAACACCGAGGAGGGCGACGAGAGAGACAACATTACCGCCGAGATCATGCCCAAGATGCTCGTCGCAGGCTTCGTCTGCGTGACGATAGTCTCCGTCCTGCTCGCGGGTATTCTCGTAAGATTCCTGTAATTAGATTTATCAAAACGCTCTCCGAACCAAACGGCGAGTATTTATAGAACAGCTTCAGTCCCGACAGCAATGCCTGCCGGGACTTTTTAATATATTGAAGTTGTGTGATATGAGTGAACAGATTGGTAAATGGAGATTTGCCTATCGTTTAAGCCATAGCAAAGTAGAAGCAAGAAGCTCAGCCGACTTTTATAATCAAACTTTCAATAG
>DJQG01000097.1 GCA_002438685.1 Ruminococcaceae bacterium UBA6392
TTTATTTCAGCTTTCCGTACTCATTGAGAAAATCTTCTGTCAACTGCGCCGCATATGCGACGAGCTCGGGGCACGGGCGTTTTTTATAGTCTGCGGTGTTTCTCGGCTCGGGATCGGGTCCGGGCTGAGTTTTTACTCCCGCGAGCAGTTCGCGGCAGATTATCGAGCCCTCGCTCTCTTTGAACTTGTCCGCAAGGGCGCGGACATATGAGTATAGCTCCTTCTTTGCCTGCTCGCCGTCGGGTTCGTCATAGCCGAAGAAGAGACCTATCGCCATAAACATTCCGCTGACTCCGCCGCAGACTTCGCGCATCCTGCCCATTCCGCCGCCGAACGGCGCGGAGAGCCTGAGCGCGGTTTTGACATCGAGTCCCGCATCCTCCGCAAATGCGCCGAGCACCGCCTGGGAGCAGTTATATCCCTCGTTGAAAAGCTCGCGCGCCTTGTCCGCGTGACCTGTTTTCATCTTAACGCACTTCCTTACTGAGGATTCTTCTCGCCTTTGTAGGTGTCGCTTATCTTCTGTCTTGCGTCCCTGACCTCGTTTATGCTCGCGACAAGAGCCTTGTCCGCGCTGCGCAGGACGCTGTCGGCAAAGTTGCTCGCGGCCTCGCGGATATCCGCAGACCACTTCTTCGCCCTCGCGAGAGTCTCATTCGACTCCGCGTTAGCTTTTTTGACTATATCATCCGCTTGGCGGGTCGCGTTGGAGAGCATCTCTTCAGCTCTCGCTATCGCGGAGTTGACTCGCTCGGTTGCCTCGTTCTGCGAATTGACCTTGAGCTGTGACGCATATGCGCGCGCCTGCGCGGTTATCTCGTTCTCGTCGAGAAGCTTATTTGCCGTCTGCTGCGCCTTTTCAACTACCGCCGCCGCGTCGCTCTTTGCCTTTGCAACAGTCTCCTCGGCGAGCTTGTTCGCGCTGTCAACGGTCTTCTGGGCGTTGGCGTTGGCGGCTGAGATTATCTGCTCACTCTTCGCCTCGGTCTTTTCCACAAGAGTCTGCGCCTTTTCCTGAGCGCGGGCAACGGATGCCGCCGCCTCGCTCTTTGCCTTCTCGATTATCTCCTTGCGGTTGGCTGTTATCGACTTTGCCTGGTCGACCTCCTCGGGGATTATCTCGCGCAGCTGCGCGATGCACTCGCGTATCTCCTCGGCGTTGACCGCAGTCTTTTTTGAAAGCGTTATCTTTGTGCCGCTGTCGAGAATATTCTCTATCTGCTCCAGAAGGGAATCTATGTTCATTTTGAAGCGCTCCTCTCTCTTATTCTTTTGACAATATCATCATGCACCTCGGGCGGGACAAAGTCCGAGATGTCCCCGCCGAACTCGCAAACCTGCTTGACGACGCTCGACGAGAGGTACATATAATCCGAATTTGCCGTTATGAAAACAGTTTCGATATTCGGATTGAGTTTCTTGTTTGTCAGCGCCTGCTGGAATTCGTAGTCGAAGTCCGAGACGGCGCGCAGACCCTTGACTATCGCTACAGCGCCCTTTTCCTGGGCATAGGCGGCGAGAAGCCCGTCGTGCATATCGACAACAACATTGTCGAGATCCTTGACGCATCTTGTTATGAGCTCAACGCGCTCTATCGCGCTGAAATATGAATTGGGCTTATGATAGTTGTGCATGACGACGACTATGACCCTGTCAAACATGCTCGCGGTGCGCCTGATTATATCAAGATGACCCTTGGTGACGGGGTCAAAGCTGCCGGGGCATATGGCTATTTTCATTCGTCCTCACCCTCCTTGCGGTAAACGGTGATTTTTATCTTTCCGTAGCGGTAGCTGCGATAGAATTTAAGCTCGCCGAAGCTCTCGGGCAGCTCCGAATCGACGGGAGTCTCGCATATTGCGCAGCCGCCGGCGGCAACAACATCAGAGAGCAGCTTCATTGAATCGGCCACAAGCGAGCTCGCATATGGCGGATCAAGGAATACTATATCAAACCTGTCCTTCGTCAGCTTCAAAAACGAAAGCGCGTCGGTCTGAACGACCTTGGCGTTGTCGCCGAGCTTCGTGTGTTCGAGATTATATTTGACGGCGCTCAGAGAGTCTTTCGACATATCGACAAATGTTGCCGACGCAGCGCCGCGGCTGAGAGCCTCGATGCCGAGCTGACCCGAACCTGCGAACAGGTCGAGCACGCGCCTGCCCTCTATCTCAAACTGTATTATGCTGAAAACGGACTCTTTGACGCGGTCGGTAGTCGGGCGGACATCCTCGCCCTCGAGCGTTCTGAGAACTCTGCCGCGTGCCGTGCCTGTTATAACTCTCATATCATCAGTTCCTTTATACTGCATTTATCTTTTCGATCTGCGGTTTTGCCGCACTGTTATACATATTATTACATTTATATGCGCCCGTGTCAAGATTCCGGATGCAGGGCGTCGTATATAGTCTGCGCCATGGAGTCGGAGATACCCAAGACATTTTTGAGCTCGTCAACGCCCGCATTTTTTATGGCGGTCACGGTCTTGAAATGCCGCAGGAGCGCCTTTGCCCGCGACGGTCCGACGCCGGGAATATCCGTCAGCGTACTTGAGAGCGCGGAGGCTTTGTGCTTCTGTCTGTGATAGGTCACGGCGAAGCGGTGAACCTCCTCCTGTATCTCCGCAACGAGAGTGAATGCGCGGCGTTTTGAAGTGAACGCTATCTCGCCGCCGGATTTCGCTATCGCGCGCGTGCGGTGGCTGCCGTCTTTGACCATGCCGAAAAGCGGGATGTTTTCAAGCCCGTGCTTTTTGAGTATCGGCTCGACCGCCGAAACCTGTCCCTTGCCGCCGTCGAGCAGGATAAGATCGGGCAGGCGACCGAAGCCCTCGCCGCTCTCTTTTTCTTCCTCGTATCTCGTGAATCTTCTGTCGAGCACCTCCGCCATGGAGGCGTAGTCGTCCTGACCGGTGAAGCCTTTTATCATGAATCGGCGGTAACCGCGCCTGTAGGGCTCGCCGTTTCGGAAAACTATCATGCCCGCGACATTGTCGCTTCCGGCGGTGTGCGAGATATCATATGATTCGATAAATTCCGGCGCGGCGGGCAGCCCGAGCATACCTGCAAGCTCGTCGAGCGCGGCAGTCTTTCTGCCGGCGGTGCCTGTCAGCGGAGTCAGGTACTGCGCGGCGTTCGAGCGGCACATCTCGAAAAGCTTCTTCTGCTCGCCCGCGGTACTGTGGGATATTATTACCTTTTTGCCCTTCTTTTCGCTCAGCCACCGTTCGAGCAGCTCGCTGTCGGCGACTTCGCCGTCAACCGACACGCGGCGCGGGACAAAGTCTCTTATCATATAGAAGCTGCGGATAAGCTCGGCGAGCGTCTCCGCCGTGTCTTCCGGCACATCGGTTATGAAATTCTCGCTGTCATAGAGCCTGCCGTCCGCGAAGCGGAGCACGGAGAGACACGCTTTGCCGGACGATGCCGCGCCCGTTACGAGGGCAAAGACATCCTGCTCCCTGACATCGGCGGACATAACCTTCTGCTTTCCGCCGAGGCGTTTTATCGCGGCTATTCTGTCGCGCAGACGCGCCGCCTTTTCAAACTCGAGGTTTTCCGCCGCGTCCTCCATGCGCTTCTGAAGATCCGCGAGCGCGGCGGTTCCGCCCTCTTTTATAAACGCGAGAGCGTCCTCAACTGCTTCGTTATACTGCGAGAACGGCACCTTGCCGCTGCACACGCCGCTGCACTGACCGATAAAAAAATTGAGGCACGGGCGGCTCTTCCCGAAGTCGCGCGGGAACACTTTGTTGCACTGCGGCAGGCGGAATATCTTCTTCGCCTCGTCAACAGTATTGCGTGCGGCAAACGAGCTCATATACGGACCGATATACTTCGCGCCGTCGTCCTCGCGCTGGAGCACAGCATATATGTTGCGCCACTTGCCGGGCGTGACTTTTATATATGAATAGCCCTTGTCGTCCTTTAAAAGAATGTTATACTTCGGGGAATGCTGCTTTATAAGGCTGCATTCGAGCACGAGGGCTTCAAACTCGCTGTCGGTGAGAATGACATCGAAATCATCGACATTTTCGACCATTTTGCGCACTTTTACAGTGTGGTTATGCTCGGAGCCGAAATACTGGCTGACGCGGTTCTTGAGCGCCTTCGCCTTGCCGACATATATTATCTCCGAGCTGCTGTTTTTCATCAGATAGACGCCGGGGGTCAGCGGAAGCTGCATCGCCTTTTTGCGAAGCTCCTTGATTTTCGGGTTCATTCTCTCACCTGCCTTTTAACACATTTTTGACACATATATTATACTATAAAAATGCGCCGACGAACAGGGGCGCAAAAAAATTATATTTTGAGTCATTTTTTTGCAACAATTCGTTGTTATTATCAGAATGCGTGGATATATCTCCGCGGAAAGGAATATATAAAAGATGAAAACAATCGGCAACATTGTCTGGTTTATCTTCGGCGGATTTCTTGCGGCGCTGATGTGGCTGATGAGCGGTCTCATATGCTGTGTCACAATTGTGGGCATACCGCTCGGCAAGCAGTGCTTCAAATTCGCGCGTCTGTCTGCGGCTCCGTTCGGCAAGGATATAAGATTCGGCGGCGGTGCGCCGAGCTTCATTGCAAATATTCTGTGGATAATCCTGCTCGGCTGGGAGAACGCCGTCTACTGTGCCGCGATGGGCGTTGTATGCTGCTGCACAATAATCGGCATCCCGCTCGGACTCCAGTATTTCAAATTCGCAAAGCTTGCATTCATGCCTTTCGGCTCAGAGGTGGTTGACTGCTGACATATGAAAAAACGAACGGCAAAAATAATTTTCATCATCTGCCTTGTCATTGCCGCTGCGGCGGCTCTGACGGCGGGAATAGTTATGGACAGCATGCGCGTTGATGTCTGCCTCGACCCCGGTCACGGCGGAGACGACTCCGGCGCTCAATACGAGGGCAGGCTCGAAAAGGACGACAATCTCGAGCTCGCGCTGGCGGTCGAAAAAGAGCTGACAGCGCGTGGGGTCAAGGTCTGCATGACGCGCGACGACGACACTTTCATCTCCCTCGCCGGACGGTGCAGAAAGGCGAATACCCGCCGGGCGAAGCTATTTGTCGCGCTCCACCGCAACAGCGCGGAGAACGCACACGGCGTTGAGATATGGATTCATTCGGAATCGCCGCCCAAGGACACCACACTCGCGCAAAACATCTGCGACGCGCTCGCCACCGCCGGAATCTCAGAAAACAGGGGCGTGAAATCCGGTTTCGCACGCGAGGACGGAGAGAACTATTTCGTCAACAGCCGCACGAATATGCCAAGCTGCCTCGCCGAGATAGGCTTCATAACCGACGACGGCGACAACCGCCTGTTTGATGACAACCTCGAATCCTACGCCGAGGCGATAGCTGACGGAATAGCAAAGACACTGAATGAGATATAAAAATCGGCCATCTGAAAAACAAGTGTTCATAAAAAGTTTCAGTCCCGACAGCACTGTCTGCCGGGACTTTTCTTGAATATATTTAAGCCGCGTGATATGATTGAATGGATCGATAAATTGGGATTTGTCGTGGAATCCATTAGGCGCAACTTGTAGGGTGCGGCGAC
>DJQG01000029.1 GCA_002438685.1 Ruminococcaceae bacterium UBA6392
GTTATCTCCTTTTCAAAAAGAAAAGGCGTAAACCCATCCGGGTTTACGCCTTTCGCTACACGATGAAAAAATTATATCAGCTCTCATTTTGATTTTCAAAGGCAGTTATCATCAAAAATTATCTTTTCTGCGCCCGCGCTTTTATGTAAAAAACGCATGGGAGCTTGAAACGGTAAATTTGAGTATGCTATAATAATTTTCAAAACAGACAGAGGGAGACGGATATGGACAGGAGAAAAACTGGCACGGCGATAATCACACTCGGCGCGCTGACGGCGCTGACCGCGGCTTCGGCGGAGATATTCTATAATTTCGCGATAAACACGAAATCACCCATACATATGAGCAAGCTCAACAACCTTGTTCAGAAGGCGACGAACACGAGCGCCAACGAAGACGAGGCGAGCGCAAAATACAGCGGCATGACCGGGACGCCCGAAATAAAAAAGTGGTACGCCGACGGGGGCGAGGATGTCTATATAATCTCGGACTCTCTGCGCCTGCACGGCAGGAGATTTAAAAATCCCGGCTCCGACTATGCGCTCGTCTGCCACGGATACACGAGCAAGGCGAAGCACATGGCGGGGTTCGTCAAAAAATTCCACGATCTCGGCTTCAACGTTCTCGCGGTCGATGCGCGCGCCCACGGCGACAGCGAGGGCACCAAAATCGGCATGGGCTGGCCCGAGCGCAGGGACATAGCCGGGTGGATAAAGCTCATTCTCTCATGGGATCCCGGTGCGCGGATAATTCTGCACGGCGTATCAATGGGCGCGTCAACAGTACTCATGGCGTCCGGCGACGGACTGCCCCAAAATGTCCGGGCGATAGTCGCGGACTGCGGCTACACGTCGGAATGGGACGAGTTCCGTTGGGAAGCGAAAACGCTTCACATTCCGTGGTTCCCGGTGCTCAACGCCGCATCATTGCTTTCAAAGCTTCGCGACGGCTACGATTTCAAGCAGGCGAGCGCGCTTGAGCAGGTCAAAAAGAGCTGTATACCGACGCTGTTTATACACGGTTCGGAGGATGAGCTCGTGCCCTATAAAATGCTCGGCGAGCTGTACTTAGCGGCGGCGTGCGAAAAAGAAAAACTGACCGTCGAGGGTGCGGGACACGCGCTCTCGTCATCGGTTGACCCGGAATTATATTGGAGCACGGTTGAAAGTTTTATTGAGAAATATATAGACAGATAAAACAATAACCACCGACTGGACGGTGGTTATTGTTTTTTGCTTTAAAATTCTAAATAGTCATACTACCCAAGTATGCTATGCACCAAGTATCCTATAAAAGCCTTACCCTTACTTTATAAATTCATCTGCCAATTCGACCGCGTTTTCCTTTGTAAACCCGTACATTTTAACAATAATACCATATTCGTTTTTCGCAAATGCTGCCCATTGGCAATTGCCGTCTTCGGTTCCCAAAAAGATACTTTTATTCTCTATTTTTGATTTTTTGAGCGATGAGGTGTCCACTAAAACCGAAGATAAACTTAAAGAGCCGTTAGACACATATACGGAGTAACTTCTGCCGTTGGCTGCTTCCACAGAAGCATATCCGAGCATTACCGTTTCTGTTATTCCTAAGTCCTTGTCAATCTTATAGACAAAAAAGTAGTTGGTCTTGCCCTCCATGGGGATATCTACAGGGAAAAGTGACTTCCATTCTTTTTCTGATACAGCGCGAAATTCTCCTACAAGACGAACATCGCCTAATACTACACCTTCATTCCAAATAATTTCGTCAGTCAAAGCTGAGGGCGTATTATATGAATTTCGTTCGGAATCATCCAAACTTCCCGGTGACAGAATATTACTTTGAGTTTTAACGATTGCAATTGTTCCCACGGCAATTACGGCACAAATACAGGCTGCCGCAACAATATATTTCCATTGCTTAGCTGCTGCATGCTTTTCTGTGAATGAATGCACAACCGGAGTTTGAGAAACCGGCATTTTTTTGATCTCATCCATAATAAAATCAAAATTATCTGGCACATATTGTTCTGTGGCTTCATCTAAAAGCTTATATATATTTTTTTTCATAACAGACCCATCCTTTCCGACTCGAGACGCAGCTTTTTAACGGCACGGTTATACATCCAAAAAACCGTACCCTTTTTCATGTCTTTTTCTTTTGCAATTTCGGTGAGGGTCAATCCAACAATATGCCTTAGCACAACAATATCCAGTTCTTTGCTATCCAATATCCGCAGCAAGCTATCTAATACTGTTTTATTTTCAAACAGGTTCAACTTACTGTCTTCTCTGCCAATATCGTCGATATAATTCAACAAACAAGTTCGATTACTTTTTTCAGGATATCTAAAGTTTTATTCTTGGCAACAGACAATATCCATGAACGACCGTCTCCTTGCGGAATAAACGAACTGCTTTTGCTCCAGACTGTGATAAATGTATCCTGCATAACATCTTCGGCAATCGAATGATTACCGCAAAAATGCAACACATAATAATACACAGGCTTTCTCATTTCTTTGTAAAGTGCCTCAAAAGCCTCATTATCTCCGTGAGCTGTTTTTACAATTAAATAATTGATGTTGTTTTTGGGCATATCTTCACCCCCTCTATTATAAAAACGATTCAGAATCGGCTTTTATTGGTTATCTGTTAATTTTTTTGCACATACGGATAAAAGAAAATCCCGACCGGTCAAGGTCGGGATTTTCTTTGTATAAAACGGGGGCAAGAAGATGGTAGGTGTCTGATTTATTCGGCCTGCTTCGAGTATTTCTTGAGATAGATAACTCTCATGAGCAGGCTCTCGATAGGATTGATCGGCTTGCACTTACCGAAAAGACCGGAGCCTATGTAGGTAAGGCAGCTCTTCTCTGCGATCATCTCGACCGCACCTGCGTTGCTCTCATTCGAGCCGCAGCAGAGCGCGCCGCCGTCCTTGACGAGAACGCAGTGGCGACCCTTGAGCGCCTTGACGACCTTCTTGGGCGAATTCTTCGCGCACTTGAGGCTCACGCCGATTATCTGGGCGCTGTCGTCAAGCTGAGGTTTGACAGTCTTGCCCATGGCGGCAACTGCGAGCACCTCAGGAGCCTGGGAATAAAGAATAGCATTGATATCGTCGCGCGCTTCATATATGGCGCGGTGAAGCTCGGCTGTCGGGATCTCGCCCTCGCCGCTGACCGCTGAGGTTGCGGGATCGACGGTGACGGTATGCTCCTTGTCGCCTGCAGCGTAGAATACTATCTTTCCGCTTGCGTCTCTGTACGAGTTATTATAACAGGTTTCGTCATGTTTTACAATAGTTTTTCCGTGCTTTTGCGCCCATGAAGCACACATTTCGCTCAGATCGGCAATTTTTTCGCCGAATTTACGGTCAAACTGGTCGAGCACATAGAGTGCGCTCTCGCGTTCGAGGGTAGCGGCGACATTGAACGCCTCCTCGCTGTCCTTGCCGTAGCAGACAGCGCCGTGGTGCGCCATGATAACAGCCTTGCTGTCCATGTCGGCGGCGATAGCGGCGGCGACGCCCTTCTTGAGCTTCTTTGTGCCGGGCAGACCGTATGCGCCGAGCAGAACCTTGTCGCCTATGACCTTGCGGCCTTTTTCGCTGAGCGTCGGGATGCCCTGCATGGTCGCGCTTATAATGGAAGCGAACTTCTGATGGGTGTGGATAACAAAGCCCGCCTCGGGATGAGCCTTGTAGACCTCGGCATGAACGCCCTTTTCCGAAGATGGCTTGACATTGCCCTCGTAGCTCAGGGTGTCGATCTTGACCTCGACGATATCGTCGGGAGTCAGTCCCTCATAGGGCTTTCCGCTCGGGGTGATGACGAAGCTGTTCTCGTCAACGCGGCAGCTGACATTGCCCCATGTTCTCGCGATGAGTCCCTTTTCGACAAGGCGCAGACCGGCTGCGATAACTTCTTTTTTTGCCTGTAAAATATCCATGAAAACCGTCCTTTCACGATAAAATCCGAATTGTGCTTGCGAACAATTTTGTACTACAGTTCAATTATAACACAAGAAGCCCAAAAGTCAACAAATTACTCTTTCGGCTCGCCGTCGGTATCCGGATTTTCCTCTTCGGCTGAAATATCCTCCGGCTGCACCGCCGCGGCGTCCGCCTCAACGGATTTCTTCGAGCTGCGCCAGATATGAATAACTCCGTCGTCGTTGAGCACCTTGAGCACGGTTATGACTATCGGCATAATAAAGATTCCGATGAAGCCGAAGAGCTGGAGTCCGATATACATGCCCATGATGCTGACTATCGGCGGGATGCCGAGGTTGCTCGCGACTATCTTCGGCTCGATTATCTGGCGTATGACAGTTATGCAGGCATATATGACAATGAGTCCGATTCCGAGTCCGTAGCTGCCGTTTATCAGCGAGAACACCGCCCACGGGATAACGACCGTACCTGTGCCGAGCACGGGCAGGATATCGACTATTGCGGTTATTATTGCGATAATAAATATATA
>DJQG01000086.1 GCA_002438685.1 Ruminococcaceae bacterium UBA6392
AGAAAAGCAAACTGTGCCCACAGAAAGGCAAGCTGTCGGCAAAATCAAAATTCAGTTTGCGCGATATTAAACTACACCACAACCAAACTCAGGAGAACCGCCATGAAAAAGACGCGTTCAAAGAAAAAGATAATAATTTCCGTCCTCTGCGTGCTTCTTGCGCTCGCGGCGCTGACCCCGTGCGTGATAAACGCCGTTGTGATGCTAAGCGCGAGCAAGTATATAATCAGCGCGGACGAGGCGGCGGGACGCGGGGCGGACTGCGTATTGGTGCTCGGCGCGAGGGTCAACTCCAACGGCACGCTGAGCCATATGCTCGAGGACAGAATGAGCACGGGCGTTGATTTATATCAATCCGGCGCGGGCAAAAAGATCCTCGCGAGCGGCGACCACGGCAGGGATTCATATGACGAGGTCAACCATATGAAGCAATACGCCGTCGGCAGAGGCGTCGACCCCGACGATGTGTTTCTTGACCATGCCGGCTTTTCGACATATGAGTCGATGTACCGCGCCCGCGATGTTTTTGAAGTCAAGAGCGCAATAGTCGTCACGCAGAAATATCACCTCTACCGCTCGGTCTATAACGCGCGCCGTCTTGGGATAGACGCATACGGCGTGGCGGCGGACAAGCGCGTTTACGGCAAGCCCGTCTATAATTTCGTGCGCGAGAGTCTCGCCCGTTGCAAGGACTTCTTCATGTGCATTTTTAGGCCCGAGCCGACTTATCTCGGCGATGTTATCCCGATAAGCGGCAGCGCGTCGCTCTCGGACGACACTGAATACTGACCGACTCAAGGAGAAAGACATATGCGACTTGGCATTTTCGGCGGCACCTTCAACCCGCCGCACCTGGGGCATCTCGGGCTCGTCACCGCGATAGCGGACAATATGCAGCTCGACCGCATCCTTATCATACCGGCATCCGTCCCGCCGCATAAACACGTTTCAAACCTCGCGTGCAGCAGGGACAGGCTGGAGATGTGCCGGCTCAATTTTGAAAAAGACGGCAGATTTTCCGTCTCGGACACGGAGCTTCGTCGCGTCGGCAAGAGCTACACCTACGACACGCTCTGTGAGATAAAGCGCGAATACCCGGACGCCGAGCTGTTTTTGATAGTCGGCTCGGATATGCTCGCGACATTCGACGAGTGGTACCGCTACCATGATATCTTAATGATGTCCACCCTCTGCGCTGCCTCGCGCAAGCACGGCTTTGTCCCCGAGCTTGAAGGCAGGTTCACGCAGGAGGAATTAGAAAAGATAAAATTCATCGAGATCCCGGTCTTTGAAGTAAGCTCAACCATCATTCGCCGCAGGATCTCCGAAAAAGAGAGCACGCATGGACTTCTCGCCGACGGCGTGCGCGACTATATCGAAAAGAAAGGGCTTTACACTTGAACGTACCCGAGAAATACAAAGAATATGACGAGCTGCTGAAAACGAAGCTCGACGACTACAGATACATCCACTCGCTCGGCGTCGCAAAGAGCGCGCGGCACCTCGCCGAGCTATACGGCGCAGACCCCGAAAAGGCTTATTTTGCGGGACTTCTGCACGATGTGATGAAGAACGCCGCGCCCGAAGAGCAGTTGCAAATAATAGAAAAAGCTGATATAATGTTATCTCCGTCCGAGCGCCTGAACCGCAAGCTCTGGCACGCAATAGCCGGAGCGGCATTTTTGAAGCTTGAGCTTCATATCACCGACGAGGATATCATCGGCGCGGTTCGCTGGCACACTACGGGCAAAGCCAACATGACGCAGCTCGAAAAGATAGTCTATCTCGCGGATTTCATAAGCGAGGACAGAAAATATCCGGATGTCGACAAAGTCCGCGAGCTTTCGGAACAGTCGATAGAATCCGCGATGCTCTACACCCAAAGATACTGCATATCAAAGCTCCTCGCCGACGGAATGATAATCGACCCGTCGAGCGTCGACTGCTACAATGAACTTATAACCGAGAGGAGTTCAGAGAAATGACCCCCAGAGAACTGACAAACGAAATAGTTAAAATACTCGACAAGAAAAAGGCGCTGGACATCACGGCGATAAAGACCGAGGAGCTGACTATAGTCTCCGACTATTTTGTCATCGCGACCGGTACTTCAAACACCCATGTCAAGAGCCTCGCGGACGATCTCGAATACGAGATGAGCAAGCTCGGCGCAGCACCCGAGCACATTGAGGGACGCGCGACCGGCTGGATTCTGCTCGACTTCGGCAGCGTGCTCGTCCACCTGTTCCAGAAGGATCAGCGCGAATACTACAACCTCGAGCGCCTTTGGAACGACGCACAGCAAATTGATATCAGCGACCTGCTGACCGACTGAGAGAGAACATCCGAAAGGAATGACATAAATCATGGCAAACTACGATTTCAAAACCATTGAAAAGAAGTGGCAGGATCGCTGGGAGAAAGAGGGCACTTTCAGAGCTATCGACGATTTCTCGCTGCCCAAGTTCTACGGGCTCATCGAGTTCCCCTATCCGAGCGGCGCAGGCATGCACGTCGGTCACATCAAGGCTTATTCCGGCATGGAGGTCATCTGCCGCAAGCGCAGGATGCAGGGCTACAACGTCCTGTTCCCGATAGGCTTCGACGCATTCGGACTGCCCGCCGAGAACTACGCGATAAAGACCGGCACCCATCCGCGCATAGTCACCGATCAGAACATCCACAATTTCACCGGTCAGCTCAAGCGCGTCGGCTTCGCATTCGACTGGAGCCGCGTTATCGACACGACCGACACCGACTACTACAAGTGGACCCAGTGGATATTCCTCAAGATGTTCGAGCACGGACTCGTTTTCCGCGACAAGGCGTTCGTCAACTACTGCCCGAGCTGCAAATGCGTGCTCTCCAACGAGGACTCGCAGGGCGGCAAGTGCGATATCTGCCATAGCGACGTTATCCAGAAGTCGAAGGACGTCTGGTTCCTGCGCATAACCGAATATGCCGACAAGCTGCTTGACGGACTCAAGCACGTCGACTTCCCGGCTAACATAAAGGCTCAGCAGGAGAACTGGATCGGCCGCTCGACCGGCGCATTCGTCAACTTCACCCTCTCGGGAACGGATGAGACGCTGCGCATATACACCACCCGCCCTGACACCCTCTTCGGCGTCACCTTCATGGTCATGGCTCCCGAGCATCCGCTCATCGACAAGTATGCTGACCGCATCTCTAACATGGACGAGGTCGAGAACTACCGCACCGAATGCGGCAAAAAGACCGAGTTCGAGCGCACTCAGCTTGTCAAGGACAAGACCGGCGTCAAGCTCAGCGGACTCACCGCAGTCAACCCCGTCAACGGCAAGGAGATCCCGATATTCATCTCCGACTACGTCATGATGGGCTACGGCACCGGCGCCATTATGGCTGTTCCCGCCCACGACCAGCGCGACTGGGATTTTGCAAAGGCGTTCGGCATTGACATCATCCAGGTCATCAAGGGCGGCGACATTGAAAAAGAGGCATACACCGGCGACGGTGAGATGATAAACTCCGATTTCCTCAACGGAACGGACAACAAGAAAGAATCTATAGAAAAGATGCTCGAGTTCCTCAAGAAGCGCGGCATCGGCGAGAAGGGCGTCCAGTACAAGATGAAGGACTGGGCATTCAACCGCCAGCGTTACTGGGGCGAGCCCATCCC
>DJQG01000045.1 GCA_002438685.1 Ruminococcaceae bacterium UBA6392
GGTTCCCACAACGCAGTATCGCACGAAATTACGCATTGGCGATCTTAGAGAGGCTGTCGTTAAGCATAGCTATCTTCTCGTTCAGCTTTCTCGCCGCTTCACGCTGAGCTTCAACGACCGGCGCGGGAGCTTTGGAGACGAAGTTCTCGTTGGAGAGCTTGGCGTTGATGCCGTCGAGCTGCTTCTGAGCAGAGGCGAGCTCTTTGTTGAGCCTTGTGCGCTCGGCTTCGAAGTCAACGAGGTCGCCCATGGGGATATATATCTTTGCGGCGTCGGTGACGATGCAGACTGCGCCGTCTATCTCGATGCCATCCTCAACCTCGACCTCGGACGCGCCCGCAAGCTTCTGCATGAACTCGCCGGAGAGTCTGAAGGTATCGACATAAGAGGTGCTGATATATATTTTCGCCTTCTTTGAATGAGGAACGTTCATCTCGGCGCGGCGGTTTCTTATCGCCCTGACCGCGTCCATGATCATGTTCATCTGCTCTTCCTCTGCGCTGAAGTTCAGAGAGTCGGAATACTGCGGCCAATCGGAGACCATTATGCTCACGCCCTCATGCGGCAGGGACTGCCAGATCTCCTCGGTCACGAACGGCATGAACGGATGGAGAAGCTTCAAAACGTTGGACATGACATATATGAGCACGCGCTTTGCGCACTGTGCGGGCTCACCGCCCTTTTGTAGGCGAATCTTCGCAAGCTCGATATACCAATCGCAGAAAACATCCCAGATGAAATCATAGAGCTTCTGAACGGCGATGCCGAGCTCGAATCTCTCGAGATTGTCCGTAACCTCTTTGACGAGGTCATTATAGAGGCTGAGCACCCACTTATCCTCGAGCGCAAGCTCATCGGGCAGACCCGCTTCTTCGGAGCCGTCGAGGTTCATGAGGATAAAGCGCGCGGCGTTCCAGAGCTTGTTGGCAAAGTTGCGGCTTGCCTCAACCTTTTTGTCGGAATATCTCATGTCATTTCCGGGGCTGTTGCCGTTGGCAAGGGTGAAGCGCAGAGCGTCTGCGCCGTACTTATCAATGACCTCGAGCGGATCGATGCCGTTGCCGAGCGACTTCGACATCTTTCTGCCCTGCTCATCGCGGACGAGTCCGTGGATGAGGACGGTATCGAACGGAACCTGACCGGTCTGCTCGATGCCGGAGAACATCATTCTCATGACCCAGAACGGGATTATATCGTAACCTGTGACAAGGGTATTGGTAGGATAATAGCGCTTGAAATCCTCGCTGTCGGTATCCGGCCAGCCGAGAGTCGAGAACGGCCAGAGAGCCGAGGAGAACCATGTATCAAGCGTATCGGGATCCTGATGGATATTGGTGCTGCCGCACTTCGAGCACTTGTCGGGAGCGGTTCTTGCAACGGTTATCTCGCCGCAGTCGTCGCAATACCATGCGGGGATGCGGTGACCCCACCAGAGCTGGCGGGAGATGCACCAGTCGCGGATATTCTCAAGCCAATGGAAATAGACTTTTTCAAAACGCTTCGGGACGAACTTTGTCTCGCCGTTCTTGACAGCGTCGATAGCGGGACCCGCGAGGGGCTTCATGCTGACGAACCACTGCTTTGAAACGCGTGGTTCAACAGTAGTCGAGCAGCGGTAGCAGGTGCCGACATTGTGGTTATAATCCTCGACCTTGACGAGAGCACCCTCAGCCTCAAGATCCTTGACGATAGCTTTTCTCGCCTCGTATCTGTCCATGCCGGCGTACTTCGGATAGTCATCGACTATCTTTGCGTCATCGGTCAGGACATTGATAACGGGCAGGTTATGGCGCAGACCGACCTCGAAATCGTTCGGGTCATGCGCGGGGGTTATCTTAACGACACCGGTACCGAAGTCTATCTCGACATAATCATCGGCGACAACGGGTATCTCACGGTGGACTATGGGCAGGATAAGCGTCTTGCCGACGATATCCTTATATCTCTCATCATTGGGGTTGACGGCGACCGCAGTATCGCCGAGCAGAGTCTCGGGTCGGGTCGTTGCAAGCTCTAGATAGCCGCTTCCGTCCTTGAAAGGATAGCGAAGATGCCAGAAATGACCCGCCTGATCCTCATATTCGACCTCGGCATCGGAGATCGAGGTCAGGCAATGGGGGCACCAGTTGATTATTCTCTCGCCCCTGTAAATAAGTCCCTTTTCATAGAGGTTGCAGAAGACCTCGTTGACGGCTTTATTGCAGCCCTCGTCGAGGGTGAAGCGCTCGCGCTCCCAGTCGCAGGACGAACCCAGCTTCTTGAGCTGTTCGATTATTCTGCCGCCGAACTTCTCTTTCCACGCCCACGCGCGCTCGAGGAAGCCTTCGCGACCGACATCGTCCTTTGTAAGACCTTCTTTTGCCATAGCTTCGACTATCTTCGCCTCGGTGGCGATAGAAGCGTGGTCGGTGCCGGGCAGCCAGAGAGTATCATAGCCCTGCATACGGTGGTAGCGGATAAGTATATCCTGAAGAGTATTGTCAAGAGCATGACCCATATGGAGCTGACCCGTGATGTTCGGAGGGGGAATAACTATAGTATAGGGTTTCTTCTCCGGGTCGGGTACGGCGTGGAAGAAATTGCCGTCGAGCCAGAATTTATAGGTTCTGTCCTCCACTTCCTTCGGATCATACTGTTTTGCGAGTTCCTTTGCCATAACATAATCCATTTCTCCGGCGAATAGATTTTACATGAACGCTGATTGCTCCGCGCCGGAGGAGCAGCGTTGGTTTTACAAAAATTAAAGTCCGTTTGAGCCGAGGAATCCGAGCGTTACGCCCGCAAGCTCATCGGCACGGTTCTCGTTGCACATATGTCCGCCTTTTTTGACTTCATATGTCTCGGCATCCGCGAGAGCGGAGTTGACCTGAATCTTCATCCACGGCATCAGAACAAGATCATACTGCGCCTGGACGAGGAGCACCGGCATATCTATTTTTGACACGGCTTCGAGGTCGGTCGGGCGAGCGTTGAACATCATGCTTATCATGCTCTCGCCGGTATAGTCGACAGCGAGAGGATCCGCCACAGCGGAGACATCATAGTTCATTGAAAAATCCCAATCGACAAAAGCCGCGAGCAGGACTACGCGCATAAGCGGAGTCACTTTTGTGCCGTATTTGAGGAAAGCCGACATGAATTTGCCCATAAAGGCATTGTTCATCATGCTCTCCATAAACGACGGAGTCTTGCTGACGGGTGCGGGGCAATAGAGCATAAGAGCTTTGAGCTCCGGAGTTTCGCAGGCTATGTTCATAGCGACTCCGCCGCCCATTGAATGACCTGCCAAAATCCACTCATCCATCGGAGCAATCGAGAGCATGAGCTTCTCAATCAGTTCTTCACGGTCGACATGTCTGACATCGGCAGTCTCACGAGTCGTATAACCGAAGCTGGGAAGATCGGCAAGCACACACTCATAGCCGTTCTCGCTCATGAGCTTCGCCATCGGCTCCCACGAATAAGTCGAGCAGCCGAAGCCGTGGAGCATCATTATCCTGCCGCGAAAGTCCCCTTGCGCTTCAAAGACGCGGTAATGTACGCTGTAATCGCCGTACTCAAAAAATTCACTGTTATCAAACGGGGTCTGCGTTTTTGCAAAAGCCGTAACGGATACTGCCATTATCATGACTGCCGCAAGCAGTACCGCCGCGGCGGCTTTTAACTTTTTCAAACCGTTCCCTCTTTTCCGATGAATTACTCTATATTATCACATTCAGAAGCGTTTTTGTCAAGAGATTTAACGCTTTTTGACTTCTCCGGAGGCAAAAATGAAGAACACGAAACGGCTTCTCATAAACACGCTGACGCTCGCCGCGACATCGTTTCTCATGCGCACGGTCGGCGTTGCATTCAATGTATATCTGACCGGGCGGCTGGGCGCGGCGGGAATAGGACTTTTTTCGCTCGTCACGGACGTATACGCGATGGCGCTGACATTTTCGTTTGCGGGTCTGCCGCTCGCATCGACGCGGCTCACAGTCGAAGATTCCGGAAAAAATGCCGGGCAGGGCGCGTGGATAATGCGGCGGTGTGCACTCTACGGGCTTACGGTCGGGTGCATGATGCTCACAGCCGTATGGTTCGGCGCGGAGCTGATAGCAAAATTGTGGCTCGGCGACATACGCACGGCATCATCGCTTCGCATACTCGCGCTGAGCCTCCCCGCGGCGTCGGTCGGCTGCGCGTTCAGTGGATATTTCACGGCGCGGCGCACGGTGCTCAAATACGCGGCGGTGCAGATATTCGAGCAGGCGGTAAAAATAGCGGTCTCTGTTCTGACGCTGCGATTCTGGGCGGCAAAGGGCGCGGAATACGCCTGCGACGCGGTGGCGCTCGGCATAACGATATCGCAGATAAGCTCGCTGATATGCGCCTTTTTGCTCTATAAATCAACGAAGCATCAAAAGCCGAAAGAAAAAACAACCGGCGGACTTCAAGCCCTGCTGCGCATTGCGCTCCCGGATGCCGCCGGGTCATGCGCACGCTCGGTTCTGCTGACGATAGAGCACCTGCTGATTCCCGTGGGGTTTCGCAAATCGGGGCACAGTGCGGGCGGGGCAATGACGCTCTACGGAGTCATTCACGGCATGGCTCTGCCGGTCACACTCTACCCTGCCGCCATAATGACGGCTCTTGCGAGCATGCTCGTCCCGGAATTTGCCGAATGTGCGGCGCGCGGCAACAGAAACAGGATAGACAGCATGGCGGCGCGGGCGATAAAAATAACCGTGCTGTTTTCGATGGGCACGGCGGGGATAATGTTCATTTTTTCCGAGGGGCTGTCGCAGTGCATCTACGGGGACGGGCAATGCGCGGAATATCTGCGCGTGCTCGCGCCGCTGCTGCCGATAATGTACACGGACACGACAGTTGACGGAATACTCAAGGGACTCGACCAGCAGGTCTATTCGATGAGATATAATATAATCGACTCCGCGATGTGCGTCGTGCTCGTGCTGATACTCATCCCGAAATACTCCGTAAAGGGCTATGTCGCGATACTTTTTATCAGCGAGATAGTGAACTTTTCGCTGAGCATACACAGGCTTTCAAAAGTTTGCACGCTCGAAATAAATATCATGGATTCGATAATAAAGCCCGCCGTCTGCGTGACGGCTTCGTTTCTTACGGGACTGCTGCTCTCCTCGGCGCAGGGCAGCGGAAAAGCCGCGCTTACAATCATAATAACTGTCAACGCGGCGGTGTATATTCTTCTACTGATGCTCACGGGCAGCATCTCGGCGCAGGATATTATTTGGTTCAAAAATATCTTTTCGCGCGGCTCAGAATCTGAAAAAAGAGGGCTCTGCGCTGCTCGGATAAACAACCGTCAGCGTTCCCTGAGCGACTGATATTTCACTCATTTTGCCGACAAATTCATTGCTGACGCCGAGGGCGTATGTGTTCTTCAAGGTGCTGTTTTTGAGCTCATATTTGAGTCCGCTTATAGTGACACCCGATGAGATATCCGAATGGGAGAACACGGAAATAACGCCGTTTGCGTTCTCGTCGAAAAGAATTCTGCCGTTTGTTATCGAAGTGAACGAAGTTTCGCGCGCGTCGATAATCGCGGTCATTCCGCGCCTTGACAGAGACGAGATGAGCTGGATATTCGCAAGAGTATGGTCGGCTCTGCCGCCCGATGCGCCGTAGAGAATGAAATTTTTATATCCGCGCATCACGCCCTCCGTGACCGCCGCGCCCATATCGGTATCGTTCTTTTCGCAGGGCAGGACGATAATATTCCGCCCGTTCGGAGTGTGCCCAAGGGAATCAAAATCGCCTATGACTAAATCCGGCGTTATGCCGAGGTTCTGAAGATACAGCAGACCTTTATCGGCAGCGATAACAAAATCTCCCTCCCCTATCGGGCGGATTCCGAAGAAGTCACCGCCGCCGACTATATGACAAACTTTGTTCATAATATCACCGTCCGTTTGTTCCTTTGACAATTATATATCATTAATCACAATTTTTCAATCATATACGAAAAGCCGCCCCGGAATATATCCGGAGCGGTAATTTTATGCTGCATCTTCGTCTTCCGCCGGCGAAGTTGAGCCGAAATCGGGAAGAGTGAACGGAAAACGGCGGGTCGTGCTCTCCGCCTTGGTGATATCGCTCACCGGCTCGGAAGTATGCTCGTGAGTTACGGGCTCTTCGCTCTCCTCCACGGTGCCGGCATCGGTGTGCGGACGGGTCGACGCAGAATATGAACCGGAGCCGCTGCTGCCGCTCGGAACTGCGCCCTTTTTCAGCAGGTCGACAGCGGAGACATGGTTATCGCCGATTTTTATATTCGTGTCGCCATAAAGGGCGAGCTGAAGCTCACGCGCAACGACGGGATAATCGACAACCCAGACCGAAAGGCGCTGGTTGATTATCTTGCCGTAGTAGGTATAGAGCTGAGCGGAAGTGTAGTTGCCCTCGCTCGGCATGACTATCTGCTTTATCTCATAATCCATCCAGCCCTGGGAGAGCGCCTGGGTCATGAGGGAAAGAATCTCGCTGCGCTTGTAGTTCGTCACGACATTGGGCAGGACGATATCGAGCGCGTTGTTGAGCTGACCCGCAGAGGCGTTCTGCGCGCTCTTGATGAGAGCCATGATAACGGTACGCTGTCTTGCGGTTCTGCCGACATCTCCTTCGTTGTCAACGTGGCGGATACGACTGTAAACCAGAGCCTGGCTGCCGCTGAGCTTGACGGAATCGCCGGCGCTTATTTTCTTTATCTTCGTTGTGGTGCGGTTGATATAATCCGCCTCATAGGGCTCGATCGGAACGGACACGCCGCCGAGAGAGTCTATAAGCTTCGGGAAGCTCTTGAAATCGACGCTGATATAGTGGTCAATTTCAATCTTGTAGTTGTTTTCAAGCGTCTCGATAAGCGCCGCGGGACCGCCCCAGAAATAGGCGTGGTTCGTCTTGCAGCAGCGCTCGGAGCCGTTGATGTTCATATAGGTATAGCAGTCTCTGAGGAAGGACACGAGCGTTATCGTCTTGGTCTTTTTGTTGAGCGAGAGCAGGATGATGGCATCCGAGCGTCCGCCCTCCGCCTTTCCGGTCTCGCTGTCGACGCCGAGGAGCAGAACATTGATTATGTTCTTGCTCGAATACTTCGCGCCGCCGTTCTTCGCCCACGCGGTTATTAGATTGTCGATGCTCGAAGCGTCGCTGACATCGTACATAGCATCAAACTGCTCCTCGGGCGCAAAGGTGCCCTCGGGATCGCCGTTGCTGCCGCGGTCGATGGTAATAAGTCCGAGCTTACTGCCGATATAGATGCCGCCGCCGATTATTAAAAGGGCGAGCACCACGCAGACAACGGTAATCGTAATTTTGAGATTGCGTTTGTTGTTGTCCATAAAAAACTGTTTGAATGTTCTTTTTTCTTTCTTTTCCATAAAGCAGCTCACTTTCAACAGTATACGGCATATTGTATCACTTTTCGCGTCAAAAAGCTATACCAATCCCACAATTTTATTGTTTC
>DJQG01000087.1:0-4295 GCA_002438685.1 Ruminococcaceae bacterium UBA6392
CGCCGGAGCTTGAACGGGTGCGGGCTCGTGCGTCTTGCTTCGCAAGCCGTTCCCTCGCTTCTCTCAATAAGCTTATCGAACACTGCGGCGCGGCTATTGGAAGCTTGATTATAGCGGTCGGCTGAGTCGCTTACTTTGATTTTGCAAGCTTGCTTCAGTCTGTTTAACTTTGCTAAAATTTTGTATAGACTACGTCGGTAGAACAAGTCTTTTCAAAGATTTCACGCCGCTGTCGCCGCACCCTACAAGTTGTGTGCAATAAATTCGTGCAGATTTCGCGGGCAAATGATATCCGCCCCTACCGCACACTTTTTCACTATTCACTTCGCGGGCGGATGATATCCGCCCCTACTTGCTTTGAGCGAAGCGAAACAATCCCTCAGTCTTGGCTTCGCCAATCCAGCTTCCCTGCAGGGGAGCCAAAAAGCTCGCAGGCAAGGCTCGGCTCTGCAAATAAACTTATCGGCGCCCCACACGCTTCGGGGCGTTTTTTCTTTTCAAAACGCAAAATATATGATAATATAAAAATAAAGGCAAAGCCATGCGTTACCCAAAGACACTTTTTGCTGTCTTTAAGGGTGAGAGGATTTCAAAAGCGAGGAGGCGGAATATGGAGGACAAACTGCTCGTTGACGGACTGTTTGCCCGCGACGAAAAGACCGTGGCTCGGCTCGAAGAAAAATATTCGGGCTATTGCTATATGATTGCCTATGCCATTGTGCGGTGCCGCGAGGATGCGCAGGAATGCGTCAGCGACGCCATGCTCGGCGCGTGGAACTCCATTCCGCCGAACAGACCGGAAAATCTCGGCGCATATCTCGGCAGGATAGCGAGAAATTCCGCGCTGAATCTGTTAAAAGCCCGCCGGGCGAAAAAGCGCGGCGAAAAATATATAAGCCTCGCCCTCGATGAGCTTTCGGAGTGTATTCCGGGGAATGAAAATACAGAGATGCAGGCGGACGCAGCTCTGCTGCGCGATGCGGTGAACCGATTTTTGGAGTCGCTCGAACGGGAAAGAAGAATAATCTTCGTCCAGCGCTATTGGTATATGCTCGGCATATCGGAGATAGCCGCAGAGCGCGGAATGACCGAGGGCGCAGTGAAAATGTCGCTCAAGCGGACGAGGGACAGCCTCAGGAGTTTTCTCGAAAAGGAGGGCTTTGCGATATGAAAAACAAAGACATATTTGACGCACTCGGCGGCGTTGACGATCGGTTTGTATCCGAAGCTGCGCCGAAGAGAACTGACTTTAAAAAACAAAAACCACGCAGTGCCGTCCGTTGGCTGACGGCGGCAGCGTGCCTTTGCATAGCCGCGGCGGTGTTCCTGGGCTATTGGCTGATAAGCCCCGCGAGGCTGCAAAAGATACCGCTAAATGCCGACGGTTCTTCGGGCTTGGGCGCGGGAGCGCACGAAATTATCGTCCGCGACATAAGCGAATATACTACAGGGAACCCGTGGAGCACGGATATGAACTTGAAGAAGCTGCCCGTATATAAAAACACGCAGTCGCTGAGCTGCGACGATATGCTTGATAATATCAATAAAGTCGCTGAAAAACTGGGCGTGGAGATAAAATCAGTGACCCGTGAGACCATGCCGGATTCCGATTGGGTGGTTAGCGAAGACTCGCTCTATGCCGTCAGAGCCGAGACGGATATCGGCTTGATATCGGCGTTTGCAACGGGCGGGGTAAGTATAAGCTTTTCCGAGCCTGTTGCGGGAAACGGCACGGGGCGCGATGCCGCAGGGTACTTCATTGAAAAGTATTCTTCTGTAATCGGCTTCAAAAATCCGGTGCTCTGCGTCACTTCCGACTATGATATAAACGGCGCGGAGAGCGCGGAATACCGCGTCTATGACGGCTCAGGCGGCGATTTGAAAAGAGTAAAAAGCTATAATTTCAATAGCATGTATTTTGATATAAACGAAAACGGCGGGCTTGAATCAATAAGAATCAGTTCCGTTGACGGCGCAAAGAAGCTCGGCGATTATCCGATAATATCATATAAAGAAGCCGAAAACCTTCTGCTCGGCGGCGAATATATCTCCGGCTCGGCGGACGGAATTGAAAACCGCGTGGTCACGCGCGAGAAGATAAAAAAAGTCGAGCTTGTCTATTCCATGGACCCCATGGATGCGTATTTCGCGCCGTATTACAGATTCTATGTTGAGCTTGACCGCTCGCCTGCCGCGGGATTCAAATGTTATGGCGAGTTCGATGTGCCTGCGGTAAACAGCAAATATATAGCAAAATAAATTATATTTTGGGGCTGTCCGTTCGGGCGGCTCCATTCTTTATAATTTGTTTATTGGTTTGCGCGCCGAAAGGTGCTACAATTAGACTATTGATACAAGTGAGGTGTTTTCTGTGGGCAGATATCCGATAGACCGCAAGGAGCGCGTGACGCTCGGCGGGCTTGAGCAGACGATTCACATTTGGGGAACGAAAAACGAAAATCCGGTCATTCTGTTTCTTCACGGCGGACCGGGCGTGCCCAACCGCCACGACATGGCTAAAGACGGCTTCGGGCTGACGGACGACTTCACGGTCGTCGCGTGGGATCAGCGCGGAACGGGCGGCTCGTATTTCGGCTGTGACCCCGGGAGCCTGACACTCGAACAGCTGATATCCGACTGCGCCGAGCTTATCTCATGGCTCTGCAAAACGCTCGGCAAGGAGAAAATATTTATCGTCGGCGGCAGTTGGGGCACTGAGCTCGGCACATTCGCCTGCGCCCGCGTGCCGGATAAGATAGCCGGATATATCGGTTACGGTCAGGTCGTCAACGGAGTCGAAAACGAGAATCTGTCCTATGCCTTTGCGATGAGAAAGGCTAAAGAGGCGAACGATTCGGAGAGCATAGCGAAGCTCGAACAGGTCGGCCCGCCCGTCAACGGGCAGTATAAGCCGGTGTTCGAGGGGCTCATGACCCAGCGGCGCATACTCGGAAAATACGGCGGACACACGGTCAAAAAAGAGAGCTACTTCAAGGGCACCGTCCTGCCGATGCTGCTTTCGACGGAGCTCAGCATAAAAGATAAATACGGCGCGGCAAAAGGCTATAAGCTCTGCCTGACGCAGATGTGGCCGACGCTCGTCAACTATGATTTCACCACGCAGCTCCATACATTCGCCATGCCCTATTATATATTCCAGGGGCGGCGCGACGAAAACACCCCTGCGGCGCTGATTCAGAATTACTATGACTCGATAGAAGCGCCGGACAAAGACTTAATTTGGTTTGAAAACTCGGCTCACCGCCCGTTGAGCGAAGAGCCCGAGCTGTTCAGAAAGCATCTTCGCGAAAAATTTCTCAAAATAGCCGCAGACGGCGGGAGGAGAGAGAAACAATGAAAAAAATAACAAACGGCAAAATTTTCGCCCTGTGCCTCGGGGATTTCGCAAGGGGACTTATCAACGGTATTATTACAACATACCTGCTGACCTTCTTCATTCCCACGAACTCGAACACAACGCTGCCGCAGTTTTTTATGAAAGCCGCGCTGACCATGGCGATAATCCGCGGAATCGGCACCATTATAGATGCTGTTACTGACCCGTGGGTCGCGAGCCTTTCGGACAACAGCAAGGCAAAGAGCGGCAGGCGCATATCCTTTATGCGCTGGTCTGCTATCCCTTACGGGCTGTTCTGCCTGCTTATCTTCTTCCCGCCCGTGGCGGGTTCGAGCGTTATAAACGCCATATGGGTCGGCGTGATGCTCGCGCTCTATTACCTGTTCTCGACGCTCTATAACATCCCCTACAGCGCGCTTCAGGCGGAAGTCGTCGCCGAGCCGCGCAAGAGAGTGTTCCTCTATTCCATAGTCAGCCTGCTCTATGTCGTCTCGTCGGCGATGGTATTCTGCACATCTATGATAAAGAGCATACTGATGAAAAACGGCATCGAGGAGATATGGGCTTTGCGCATTCCGTTCATCGTGTTCTGCGTGCTCGGCGGAATAGCCGCGCTCATCCCGGCTTTTGTTATCAAAGAGAAGGACTATGTCGAGCCGAAGGAATATCACCAGTCCATCTGGGATGCGCTCAAGGCTACCGTCTCTTATCCGAACTTCGCGATAATCACCGTGGGCTATCTCATCATGTGGATAGCGTTCACCTTCTTCAACACCGCTGAGGTCTATTACATAACAAATCTCCTGAACCTCGGCGACGAGTGGGTGACATATGTCTCGGTTATATCAATAGGCGTCGGCATAATGACCTATCCGCTCGTCAATATCTTGGCGCGCAAGGTCGGCAAGAAGCCGCTTCTGCTCGGCGCGTGCATAAC
>DJQG01000087.1:4354-10185 GCA_002438685.1 Ruminococcaceae bacterium UBA6392
GCGATACTCATCGGACTCGTTATAGCCATGCCCATAGCGATAACGAACATAATCCCCTCGTCCATCTTCGCGGATCTCGCGCAGTACGACTCGATAAAGGCCGGACAGAACAGAGCGGGTATGTTCTTCGCCGCGCGCAACTTTGCCAACAAGATGTGCCAGGCGATAGTCGTTATCGCGTGCTCGCTCCTGCTCGGCAAGGGCGCGGACGGCACGGGCGCCGCAACGAGCGCGGGAGTGCGCAACACGGCACTTGTCGCAATGATTTTCGTCGCGATTTCGGTCGTTGTCTATATCTTCTATAACGACAAGGAGATAACCGCCGCGATAAAGGCGCACAACGAAGCGCAGGAGACGGAAAACAAAAACGCTTGACTTTAAAAGCAACATATAGCAGATAAGCTCCGTTGCTCGGAGGGCAGATCGTTCGACAGAAATGATACGCCGGATAAGGGTACAGGCTGAAACGCCTGTTTCTCTTGTCCGGTTTTGTTTTCGGCTCTGTTTAATTTTCAAGGTGCGCGGATATGGATGCCCGTGACGGAGCTCGTTGTCGCGGTGTTTGCCGGCGTGATGATGGCGAAGAAAATACAGCCGTAAAAAAAATAACCGCCTCCGATATTGGGGCGGTTATTGTGTATTATGAGGCGAAGTTTCGGTAAGCTATCATAGAGATGCCATATGAGCGAATTTTATTTATCCTTCAACATTATCTCCGTTAGGGTCACAGGAATTACAATATAGGTCATAGGCATTTTTCGTCTTGTTGCGGCAGGTGTCGTTTTTGCCCATGCAGTAGTATTTGCCACCGTCGTCATAAGAATAGTTTTTGTCGGCGGCTTGATCCTTCATCCAGCTGTTTACATCGTCCTTTGAGTATCCGGAAGACTTCGAGTACGATGAGGAAGAGCCGCTTTTTGAGTAGCCGGAAGATTTTGAATATGAAGAGGAATAGTTGGTCGTGGTTGTATAGTTGTTTGATGTTGAAGAACCGCTATCGGTGGTACAACCGAAAAGAACAAGAGTCAAACAAACTACAATAATAATAACAAGTTTTTTCATAATCGTTAATTGTCCTTTCTGCTTAATTTTGGCGTGCTTACGAAAACAGGGGAGAGTGAATTTTAAATTGAAAAGTCCCTGCATCGAAAATTTATTTAATGTTTGATATAGAGCCCCCTTTTAGCACATTATAGTTGAAACATTGATTAGTGATATATCACTTACAAGGCAATTATAACTGTGCGGAATATATTTGTCAACACTTTTTGCTAATTTTATAGTTAAATATCACTAACAAACCCTTATTGCAGTGATATATCATCTATATAAAACGGATGAGGTGCAGTATGGGTATATATGAATTTGTTGTAAATCGAATATATGAACTTTGCCGCGAGAGAGGAATTACACCAAATGCTTTAAGTTATCTCGCCGGAGTCTCGCAATCAACGATAAAAAGCATTCTTAATGGAGAGAGCAAAAATCCCGGTGTCGTTACTTTGAAAAAGATTTGTGACGGATTGGATATTACAATTGTAGATTTTTTTAACACAGAGGAGTTTTATAAACTCGAACAGGAAATCAAATAAATAACCCCGCCTTCGGAATATCCCGAGGCGGGGCTGTGCTTTGCGATATTCAATTCGGCAGTTGTTCGAGCGAGCGAAACTCGTAGCCCTGCTTGCGCGCCCAGTCGATGATATCGCCGAGGGCGGCGGCGTTGTCGGGCGAGACGGAGTGGAGCAGTATGACCGCGCCCGGATGCAGGCGCGAAGTCACGGTGTCGAACGCATACTGCTTGCCCTTTGTGTCGTTGACATCCCAGTCGGCGTAGGCGACCGACCAGAACACGGATTTATATCCGAGCGAGGAGACGAGGTCGAGCGCCGAGGCGGAATATGACCCCATCGGGAAGCGAAAATACGGCGAGGAATAGCCGAACTTTTCGCGCAGATAGTTGTCGCAGGTCTCGATTTCCGTCGCCATCTTCTCGCGGCTTATCTTTGAAAAGTCGGGGTGGGTCGTCGAATGATTGCCAACGATGTGCCCCTCGTTTATCATTCTTGCGATAAGTCCGGGTTCTGCCTTAATATTCGAGAGCGTGCAGAAAAATGCGGCGGGCACGTTCTTCTGCTTGAGAATGTCGAGCACGGTCGTTGTGTATCCGTTCTCCCAGCCGCAGTCAAAGGTGAGATAGAGAACTTTTTCTTTCGTCTTCATGTCTATCGAGACGGCGTTGAAGCCCTTCTCGTCGAAATATTTCTGCGCATTCGTCGAGTTCTGGTGCGGAACGCCGTTTTTGGACACGCCGTAGCTGTATCCGACCGTCGCGGTCGAAAGCCCGCGCGTGTTCTGCGGATCGGCGGCGGTCAGTTTTATCTTCGGCAGCGGGGAGAGTCCGGTATACGTTCCGGTGTTCGGGTCGAGCTTGCCTTTCTCCGTTTTGCGCTGAGCCAAAGTCGTGCTCTCGGGCACTTTTGTCGTCTGCGGAGCTTTTGTGGTCTGCGGCGGCGCAGTCGTTGTCTCGTCGCGCTTCTGACCGGTCACGGGCGCGTTGCCGTGGGTGGCGTCCGTGCTGTCGTCAACGACCTTTGTTTTGCACGCGCACAGCGAGATAATGAGCATCAGCGCGAGCGCGAGGCTTAAAAATCTTCGTCTCTTCATTTAACACAGTCCTTTCACAGATATTCGTGATTATTGTGTGCCGAAAAAGGCGATTTTAATATCGAATGCGAAAACATTTTGATTTTGAATTATACCATTTTATATTATACCACAATAACCAATAAAATCAATTGAGAAGCCGCAAAAAATTCGACTCTTTGAGCCCTTCGGCTCATTGACACCGCGCGGGCGATAATATATAATTAAGTGTATTTGATTTTTCGGAGGTGCGTTTTAAGTATGGTCAGAGCAATTGTGGGTGCCAACTGGGGCGATGAGGGCAAAGGTAAGATTACCGATATGTTTGCCTCCCAGGCGGACATGGTCATTCGTTTTCAGGGCGGCGCCAATGCAGGACATACGATAATCAACGACTACGGCAAGTTCGCGCTCCATCTTCTGCCGTCAGGCGTGTGCCAGCCCGGCACGGTCAACATCATCGGCAACGGCGTGGCTCTCGATATCGAGAAGCTCGTCAAGGAGATCGAGCATGTCACTTCGGCAGGCGTGCCGCAGCCCAATATCCTCGTTTCCGAGCGCGCGCAGATCATGATGCCCTATCATGTTATGCTCGACACCTATGAGGAGGAGCGCCTCAAGGATAAAAAATTCGGCTCGACAAAGAGCGGTATCGCTCCGTTCTATTCGGACAAGTATGCGAAGATCGGCTTCCAGGTCTGCGAGCTATTCGATGAGGAATATCTCAGAGAGAAGCTCGAAAGAGTCTGCGAAGTGAAGAATCTGCTGCTCGAGCATGTCTATCACAAGCCGACTCTCGATGTGGACGAGCTGTTCGACCACATGATGAAGCTTCGCGAGATGGTCAGACCCTATGTCGCGGACACCGGCAAGATAATCCGCCAGGCTGTCAGGGACGGCAAGAACATTCTTCTTGAGGGTCAGCTCGGCTCGCTCAAGGATCCCGATTTCGGCATCTATCCCATGGTCACATCGTCGTCGACCCTCGCGGGCTTCGGCGCCGTCGGCGCAGGCATCGCGCCCTATGAGATAAAGGAGATAATCACAGTCACCAAGGCCTATTCGAGCGCCGTCGGCGCGGGCGAATTCGTCAGCGAGATATTCGGCGAAGAGGCGGAGAAGATGAGAAACCACGGCGGAGACGCCGGCGAATACGGCGCAACGACCGGCAGACCGCGCCGCATGGGCTGGTTTGACTGCGTCGCGACCCGCTACGGCTGCGAGGCTCAGGGCGCAACTCAGGTCGCGCTCACCGCGCTCGACTGCCTGTCGTATCTCGACGAGATAAAGCTCTGCATCGGCTACGAGATAGACGGCGAAGTCACAAAGGACTTCCCTGTTACCTCGCGCCTGAAAAAGGCAAAGCCCGTCTATGTCACCATGCCCGGCTTCAAGTGCGACATCCGCGGCATAAGAGAATTCGATAAGCTTCCCAAGGAGGCTCAGGACTATGTCCTCTTCATCGAGAAGGAGATCGGCGTGCCGATAAAGCTCGTTTCCAACGGACCGAGAAGAGAAGAGATTATAGTCAGATAAAAAAGGGTGGATATCATGCAGGACAATCATGAGAAAGTTCTCGTGCTGGACTTCGGCGGCCAGTACAATCAGCTCATCGCGCGCCGCGTCAGAGAGCACAATGTCTACGCCGAGATAAAACCGTACAGCCGCATAACCGTCGACGAGATAAAGGCGGCGGGCTATGTCGGAATAATATTCACGGGCGGACCCAACAGCGTCTATGACGAGAGCTCGCCCCACTATTCGCCTGAGATACTCGACGCGGGCATCCCCGTGCTCGGCATCTGCTACGGCGCTCAGCTTATCGCATATATGGCGGGCGGCGTTGTCAAAACGAGCGGCTCGAAGAGCGAATACGGCAAGATAGATATGACCCGCAGCAAGGACAGCCGACTGCTTAAAAATATCCCCGATGATACGAGCGTCTGCTGGATGAGCCACACGGACTATATCAGCAACCCGCCCGAGGGCTACAAAGTGACTGCCGTCACGCGCGACTGCCCCTGCGCGGCGATGGAGAACGACGGGAAGAGAATCTACGCCGTTCAGTTCCATCCCGAGGTCATGCATACGCAGTACGGCGAGGAGATATTCAAAACATTCCTCTTTGATATCTGTGGATGCAAGGGCGACTGGGTCATGTCAAGCTTCGTCGAAGAGCAGGTAAAGCACCTGCGCGAGAAGATAGGCGACAAGACCGTGCTCTGCGCCATGTCCGGCGGAGTCGACAGCTCCGTTGCCGCCGTGCTCCTGCACAGAGCGGTCGGCAAGCAGCTGACCTGCGTCTTCGTTGACCACGGTCTGCTCAGAAAGAACGAGGGCGACGAGGTTGAGCACATCTTCCGCGAGCGCTTCGATATGAAGCTCGTCAGAGTCAACGCCCAGGAGCGTTTCCTCACCAAGCTCGCAGGCGTGACCGAGCCGGAGAAGAAGAGAAAAATTATCGGCGAGGAGTTTATCCGCGTCTTTGAAGACGAGAGCAAGAAGCTCGGCAGGATGAATTTCTTCGTTCAGGGCACAATATATCCCGATGTTATCGAGAGCGGCGTGGGCGATGCGGCGGTCATCAAGAGCCACCACAATGTCGGCGGACTGCCCGACCACATCGATTTCGATGAGCTCATCGAGCCCCTGCGCGACCTGTTCAAAGACGAGGTTCGCAAGGTCGGACTCGAGCTCGGCATCCCCGAGGATCTTGTCTGGCGTCAGCCGTTCCCGGGTCCCGGACTTGCCGTGCGTATCCTCGGCGACATCACCGAAGAGAAGCTCAATATTCTCAAGGATGCGGACGCTATCTTCCGTGAGGAAGTCAAAATCGCCGGCATCGACCGCGACATCAACCAGTATTTCGCGGTGCTTACCAACGTCCACAGCGTCGGCGTTATGGGCGACGCGAGAACCTACGACAGCCTCATTGCGCTGCGCGCAGTGACCACAGACGACTTCATGACCGCAGACTGGGCGCGCATCCCGTTCGATGTGCTCGCAAAGGTCTCGAACCGCATCACCAACGAGGTCAAGGGAGTCAATCGCGTAGTCTACGATGTCACTACAAAGCCCCCGGCAACGGTGGAGTGGGAATAATACCCGAAAGGCTGAAAAGCCTTGAAAATGCTGGACTTTTGCGTTACGGAATTGCCCCGTGACAACAAAATGACAACATTTTA
>DJQG01000076.1 GCA_002438685.1 Ruminococcaceae bacterium UBA6392
TCGGACCTTCCGGATGCGGAAAAACGACCACGCTCAGAATCATAGGCGGATTTCTGAAACCCGACAGCGGAGACGTTATCTTTGAGGGTAAAAAAATCAATGGTGTTCCCGCTCATAAGAGGCAGGTTAACACCATTTTTCAGCGTTACGCGCTGTTTACCCATCTTAACGTTTTTGAAAATATCGCTTTCGGTTTAAGGGTAAAGCATACTCCCGAGGCGCAGATCAAAAAGACCGTAGAGGAAATGCTCGCAATGGTCAACCTTAAGGGATTCGAAGAACGCAATATCAATTCGCTCTCGGGCGGTCAGCAGCAGAGGGTGGCGATAGCCCGCGCCCTTGCGGTCAAGCCGCGCGTGCTTCTGCTCGATGAGCCGCTCGGCGCGCTCGATCTCAAATTGAGACGCGAGATGCAGGTCGAGCTCAAGAAGATTCAGCAGCAGATGGGCATAACGTTTATATATGTTACCCACGATCAGGAGGAGGCTCTCACGATGTCGGATACCGTCGTCGTGCTCAACCAGGGCTATATCCAGCAGATCGGCACTCCCGTTGACATTTATAACGAGCCCACGAACGCTTTCGTCGCCGATTTCATAGGCGAGAGCAATATCATAGACGGCGTTATGATAAGGGATCGCCTCGTGCGTATCCTCGGCGCGGAGTTCATCTGCGTCGACGAGGGCTTCGGCGAGAATATGCCCGTCGATGTCGTCATAAGACCCGAGGATGTCGTCCTGACTCCGCCCTCGCAGGGTGAGCTCAAGGGCGTTGTCACCGATATAATATTCAAGGGCGTGCACTATGAGATGCACGTTATGGTGAACGGATACGAGTGGCTCGTCCACAGCACCGTCTCCACTCCCATCGGAGCGGAGGTGGGTCTCAGCGTTGAACCCTCGAACATCCAGATCATGAACAAACCCGAGTCCGAAGACGAGGAGGTGTTCAACGCCGATGCGTAAAAAACTTATGGCAGGGCCGTATCTTCTGTGGATGCTGGTCTTTACGATAGTGCCGCTGCTGTTCGTTTTTTATTACGGCTTCACTTCTTCGGACGGCACGTTCACTTTTTCAAACATAACGGCAATCTTTGAAAAGATTCATATTCAGGCGCTCGGGCTGTCCCTGCTGCTCGCAGTGATAACAACGGCGGTGTGCCTGCTGTTCGCTTATCCGCTCGCTCTGATACTCAGCAAAAGCGCCGCGAAAAACCGCAGCTTCGTTATATTTATTTTTATCCTGCCCATGTGGATAAACTTCTTGCTCAGGATAATAGCTATAAGGATGCTGCTTTCGGATAACGGTATTCTCAACTATATCCTCTCGGCGCTGAATCTGCCGAATTTCAGCATCATGTATACCCCGGCGGCGATAGTTGTCGGTATGGTCTATGACTATTTCCCGTTCATGGTTCTGCCGATTTACAATGCCCTTATAAAAATCGATCACAACCTTCTCGACGCCGCGGGCGACCTCGGCGCGACCCCGGCGAGGACTTTCCGCAAGATAATCTTTCCGCTCTCCGTGCCCGGCGTTATAAGCGGCATCACGATGGTGTTCGTGCCGAGCATCTCGGAGTTCGTTATCGCCGATATCCTCGGCGGCGGAAAAGTTCTACTCATAGGCAATATCATCGAGCAGGAGTTCAACCAGGGCAATAACTGGCATCTCGGCTCCGGCATCTCGATAGTGCTCATGATATTTATCTTCGTGAGTATGATGATCGGCGAGATGAAAGGCTCGGGAGAGGAGGCGTCGCTGTGGTAAAATTCAGGCACTTCCTCGAAAAGTTTTATGTGGCGATAATCTTCGTCCTGCTCTATCTGCCGATAGCCGTTCTGACGGTCATGTCGTTCAACAATTCACGCTATATGAAGTGGGGCGGTTTCACCCTCAGATGGTACGAGGATCTGTTCACAAGCGAACCTATTATGGAAGCTCTGCGCAATACGCTCCTGCTCGCCGTGCTCTCCGCACTGATAGCGACAGTCGTCGGCACTCTCGCCTGCGTTGGCATACTCTATATGAAAAAACGCAGCCAGTCGGCGATAATGAGCGTCAACAGCATCCCGCTTCTCAATGCCGATATCGTAACGGGTATCGCGCTGATGCTGCTCTTTGTGCGCATGTTCGGCAATCTCAATTTTACGACCATGCTCATAGCGCATATCAGCTTCAATATTCCCTATGTCGTCCTCAATGTCCTGCCAAAGCTCCGTCAGCGCGACAGGAGCACTTATGAGGCGGCGGTCGACCTCGGCGCAACGCCGGTTCAGGCATTTTTCAAGGTGATAGTCCCGGATATTTTCCCGGGCATCCTCTCGGGCTTCCTTATGGCGTTCACCATGTCGCTCGATGATTTCACCATCACTTATTTCACCAAGGGCGCGGGAATAAAGACGCTCTCGATAATAATCTATACCGAGCGCAAGCTCGGCAATCAGCCGGAGCTCTATGCTCTGTCAACTATAATCTTCCTCATCGTGCTTATCGTGCTGTTCGTCGTCAACCGAATCAGCATCAATAAAGAGAGAAGCGCGGCAAAGGGAAAAAACTATTGATGGGGGACAAAAAATGAAAAAATCTGTTTTTGTAAGAATTGCGGCGGCAGTTATGGCGATTGTGCTCTGCCTCTGCTCCATGGGCGCTCTCGCGGGCTGCACCAAGACCCGCAGCATAAATGTGCTCGTCTACGGTCAGTATATCGACCTCGATGTTATCTCGAACTTTAAAAAAGAGAACGGTATCAAAGTCAATGTCGATGAGTGCGACACTCCCGAGGAGCTTTATAACAAGGCGGTCAACGGCGACCAGTCGTATGATCTCATCTGCACCTCGGACTATATAATCGAGCGTTTTATTAAAGAGAACAGACTCTCCGAGCTCAACTTCGATAACATCCCGAACATCAAGAATATCGGCGAAGTTTATCTCGAGAAGTCAAAGTCGTTCGACCCCGAGAACAAGTATTCCGTCCCGCATTTCTGGGGCACCGTCGGCGTTATCTATAATACCAAGATGGTCTCCGAAGAGGATGCAAAGAGCTGGAAGATGTTCTTCAACGAGAAGTATTCCGGAAAGATAATCATGTCCAACAGCATCCGCGACTCCTTCCTGGTTGCGCTTGAGGCTCTCGGTTATTCGCTCAACACCACCGACAAGGCTCAGATAGACGAGGCAAAGCAGCTGCTAATAAAGCAGAAGCCGATGCTCAAGGCGTATCTTGTCGAGACCGAGGCTCGCGACGCGATGATAAGCGGCGAGGCTGCAATGGCTCTCGTCTATAACGGCGAAGCTTATCTCGCCATCGAGGGCGATGAGGAGCAGAACATCAGCGGCAACCCCGATTTGAAGTTCACAATCCCCGAGGAGGGCACGAACTTCTGGATCGATTCGTGGGTCGTCCCGACCTACAGCTCAAATAAGACTGACGCCGAGGCGTTCATCAACTACCTCTGCGGAGTCGAAGCGGCGAAGAAGAACTTCGAGTATATCTATTATTCGACTCCGAACCAGGCTCTCTTCAACGAGCTTGACCCCGAGGTTCAGCAGGATGAGGATATCTTCCCGTCCCGCGAGGTTATCGACAAGGGCGAGGTTTATCACGACCTCGGAGCCGATCTCGACGCTTATTACAGCGCCGCATGGAAAGAAATCAAATCATAACAATAATAGCCGGGGTGCGGACTGCCGTGCCCCGGAATTTCTGTAAGAAAGGGTAATATTCATGCTTATAGATGAACTTGTCGGCTTTTCGAATTTTTACGGCTCCGACCCGTCTCTTGTCCTCGCCGGCGGCGGCAACACCTCCGCAAAGGCGGACGGCAGGATGTGGGTCAAGGGCTCGGGCACGGCTTTGGCGACCATAACGGCGCAGGGCTTTGTTGAAATCGATCTTTCAAAACTCGGCGAAATATTTGAAAAGAGCTATCCGGATTCCGATTCCGAGCGCGAGGCTCTCGTTCTCGAAGACCTCATGGCGTCGCGCGTTTCGGGCGAGACAAAGCGCCCGAGCGTCGAGACTACGCTCCATGCGCTGTTCCCGCAGACCTATGTCCTGCACCTGCACCCGGCAAAGGTGAACGGCATCACCTGTTCAAAGGGTGGGGAGGACGTCGCGCGTCGGGTGATAGACCGCGATTTCATCTGGATCGAGCAGTGCCGCCCCGGCTATGTGCTGGCGAAGCTCTGCCGCGACAAGATGCTTGAATTCAAGGCTCGCGCGGGCAAAGACTGCGATATGCTCCTGCTCGAAAATCACGGCATATTCGTCGCCGCCGATACGGTCGATGCCCTCGGCGAAAAGCTGAGTTTTGTGCTCGATTCTATAGACCGCAGCCTTTCTGAAAAGCCCGATTTCGATAAAACTCCGACTTTTGATACAGAAGTTCAGCAGGCGCTTCTCTCCGCATTTCCGCAGGATACCGTCTGCCGTGAAGTTCCGTTCGGCGTGTCAAAGAGCTTTGTCGGCTCTGCAGATGCCGCAAAGGAGCTTATGCGCCCGTTCACTCCCGACCATATCGTCTATTGCCGCGCCTATCCGCTCTGGCTCGACAGCGTCGGCGAAGCGGATGAAAAAATAAGCGCATATAATAAAAAGTACGGCTTCATGCCGCGCATTATTCTGCTCCGGGGCAGGGGAGCGTTCTGCTTCGGCGAGAGCGACAAGTGCGCAGAAACTGCCGAGATGCTCTTTGAAGATGCGGCGGATATCGCCGTGTATTCGCGCTCGTTCGGCGGCGCGTCGCATATGACGGAAGAACTCACGGATTTCATCACAAATTGGGAAGTTGAAGCCTACAGAAGCTCGCAGAACGGCTGAAAAAATGTATTTGAGGCGGCAAAGTGAAATCTGTTTTAATTTTTCGTGAAATATTGCCCGTAAAGCTTGAAATACCTACTCAAATAAGTTAAAATATTAACAAATAAAAAGAGCTCAGAAGAGCCGGAGACCGTGTGGTCTCTCAATAGATATGGGGGAAAAAAGAATGTCAGTCAGACTTAACACCTCGTTTGCCGGCGAGGCGGCGGATGCCGCAAAGCTCTCGGCTATTCAGCCGGAGATAACCGCCGCGCATGAAAAGCTTCATAACGGCACGGGCGCAGGTAATGCGTTCCTCGGCTGGGTCGACCTTCCCGTCAACTATGACAAGGAGGAGTTCGCCAGAATAAAGGCAGCCGCAGAGAAGATAAAGAAGGATTCCGAGATACTTATAGTTATCGGCATCGGCGGATCTTACCTCGGCGCAAGAGCCGCTATCGAGTTCGTGAAGTCCCAGAAATATAATGATATCGCCGCCAACACTCCGAAGATCTACTTCGCCGGCAACACAATCAGCTCATCGACCCTTGCCGAGCTTATCGATATCTGCAAGGATAAGGACTTCTCCGTCAATGTTATCTCGAAGTCCGGAACGACCACCGAGCCCGCACTCGCGTTCCGTATCTTCAGAGACCTGCTCATCAAAAAGTACGGCAAGGACGGCGCAAAGGGTCGCATCTATGCCACTACCGATAAATCAAAGGGCGCACTTCGCAACATGTCCGACGAGGAGGGCTATGAGACTTTCGTAGTTCCCGATAACGTCGGCGGCAGATATTCCGTGCTCACCGCAGTCGGTCTGCTTCCGATAGCGGTCGCCGGAATTGATATCGACGCACTCATGAAGGGCGCCGCAGACGCGAGAGAGCAGTATATGTCACCCGAACTCGACAAGAACGACTGCTATCGCTATGCCGCTATCCGCAATATTCTCTACAGAAGCGGCAAGAAGATCGAAATGATGGCCGCCTATGAGCCGGACTACACCATGATGTGCGAGTGGTTCAAGCAGCTCTTCGGCGAGAGCGAGGGCAAGGAGCACAAGGGAATCTTCCCGGCTTCGGCGATATTCTCGACCGACCTCCACTCTCTCGGCCAGTACATACAGCAGGGCGAACGCTCGCTGTTCGAGACCGTTGTCACCTTTGCTCAGCCTAAGCGCGATCTTGTTATCGAGGCTACCGCCGACAATGAGGACGGACTCAACTTCCTCGCAGGCAAGCATATGTCCGAGGTCAACCGCAAGGCGTTCGAGGGAACGGTGCTTGCGCATACCGACGGCGGCGTGCCCAACATCCTCCTCGATGTCGACAAGATGGATGAGTACAATCTCGGCTGGCTCATCTACTTCCTCGAGAAGGCATGCGGAATTTCCGGCTATGTCCTCGGAGTCAATCCGTTCGACCAGCCCGGCGTTGAAAGTTATAAGCTCAATATGTTCGCACTCATGGGCAAGCCCGGATATGAGGAGCGCCGTGCTGAGCTTGAGAACAGAATAAATTTTTAGGAGGAATTCTTAAATGGTTTCTTTGATTACAGGACGCAAAGGATCGGGCAAGACAAAACGTCTCATCGAGCAGGTTAACAAGGCTGTTGAAGCTTCCAGCGGCAACGTTGTCTGCGTTGAGAAAGAAAGGCTTCTGACTTACGATATCAACTATCGTGCGAGACTCATCGAGACTGATTTCTACAAGGTCAGCGGCTACAAGGCGTTTTACGGCTTCCTCAGCGGTATCTGCGCAGGTGACCACGATATAACCGATATCCTCATCGACGCAACTCTGCGCATCGGCGGCAGAGATTATGATGAGCTTGCAGTTTTCCTTGAGAAGGTCAAGGAGCTGAGCAATATCACCGAGAAGAACTTCGTCTTCACCGTTTCGGCTGACGATGAGGAGCTTCCCGAGAAGATTTTTGACTTCTGCCAGAAACTTTAAGAGAAAAAAGTCTAAAAAACTGAAGTTTTTATTGACAAAACCCGCGCAGGAAGATATAATACTTTCTGCGCGGATTTAAGTAACCGTAAGGTGAATGCTATGTTTATTGAGTTAGAACCCATTTTCAATAATATTGGCGCGTCCGTTCCGTTTGATTATGAGATGGACATGTCCGACGAGGAGTTCTGGGCGGGCAAGCCTTTTCAGAAGGCTGTGCGCGTCAAAGGCGAGGCGGTCAACCGCGCCGGCATAGTCTGCATCGAGGCTCAGGCGACGGTTGAAGTGTTTACGGACTGCGACCGCTGCGCTTCACCGATAGACCGCGTTTTCGACATTCCCGTTTCGCACACTCTCGTCACCTCGCTCAACGATGAGGAGAACGACGAGCTGATTCTTGTTGAGGATATGCATTTTGAGCTTGATCCTCTTGTGCGTGAGGATATTTTCCTCACCCTGCCCAGCAAGATTCTGTGCAAAGAGGATTGCAAAGGCGTCTGCCAGTTCTGCGGCGCCAACCTCAATGAAGGCCAATGCAGCTGCAAAAAGCCCGTAGACCCGCGTCTCGAGGCTCTCAAACAGCTTTTGGATAATTAAAAGGATTTTTTCCACATTCAATGCACTAGTATTAAGGAGGTGCTCAACATGGCGGTACCCAAGAGAAGAGTATCAAGCGCAAGACGAGACAAGAGACGTTCCAACGTTTGGAAGATGGACGCTCCCGAGCTCGTTAAGTGCCCGCAGTGCGGGGAGTACAAGAGACCCCACAGAATATGCCCCGAGTGCGGCTATTACAACGGCAAGCAAGTGATTAAGAAGGACGCGTGAGCCCTTTGAAACACACGCAAGTCAAATATGACTCGTAAAGCGGCCGGTATCGGCGGCTTAAAGCGTTAACTGCTAAGCTGAGGTTCCGCCTCGGCTGTGCTTCGTACAAGTCATGAATGCGGAGAGGTAGAGGAGGATGAGCCTTCTCTGCCTTTTTGATTTTTATAAGCGTAAATGCTGCTTATAATAATCCCAAAACTTTGAAAGGAAGCGGTATCGGCGAAAGCCGTTTGCCGCGCGGTCATAAATATGTCAAAACCGGTTGTTGCAATCGTCGGCAGACCAAATGTCGGCAAATCGACTCTGTTCAACAAGCTCGTCGGAGCGCGTCTGAGCATAGTCGACGATACCCCCGGCGTCACCCGCGACAGGATCTACGGAGACTGCGAGTGGGGCAACAGAACGCTGCTGCTCGTCGATACGGGCGGCATTGAGCCCTATTCGGACGATATAATTCTAAAGCAGATGCGCCGCCAGGCTCAGCTGGCTATCGACAGCGCGGATGTTATAATTCTCGTCACCGATGTGCGCTCCGGCGTTGTCTCGACCGACAGCGAGGTCGCGTCCATGCTCCAGAAGAGCGGCAAGCCGATAGTTCTCTGCGTCAACAAGTGCGACACCGTCGGCGAACCTCCTGCGGAGTACTATGAGTTCTATAACCTCGGTCTCGGCGATCCGATAGCCGTCTCGTCCGTCCACGGAATGGGCACGGGCGATCTGCTCGACGCCGTCTGCGAGCATCTGCCGCCCGCCGACGAAGAGGAAGAGGAGGACGACACCATCAAGGTAGCCGTTATCGGCAAGCCCAATGTCGGCAAATCGTCGCTCGTCAACGCCATTTTGGGCGAAGACAGAATGATAGTCTCCGATATCGCGGGCACTACCCGCGACGCAACGGATTCTTATGTGGAAAATGAATACGGCAAGTTTGTCTTTATAGATACCGCAGGTCTGCGCAGGAAGAGCCGCGTCTATGACGCTATCGAAAAATATTCCGTCATAAGAGCAAGAATGGCTGTTGAACGCGCGCAGGTATGTGTTATAATGATAGATGCGGTGGAGGGTTTCACCGAGCAGGATTCCAAAGTTGCGGGTATCGCGCACGAGCTTGGCAAGGCCTGCATAATCGCAGTCAACAAGTGGGATGCCGTCGAAAAGGACGGCAAGACCATGGACTCTTACCGCAAGAAGCTGATGAATGACTTCTCGTTTATGTCCTACGCCCCGATAATTTTTATCTCGGCAAAAACGGGACTCAGGCTCGACAGACTGTTCGAACTTATCAAATATGTTGACGATCAGAACGCCATGCGTATCTCGACCGGTCGCCTCAACGACCTGCTCGCCGATGCCACGGCGCGCGTCCAGCCGCCGACGGATAAGGGCAGAAGGCTCAAGATATTCTATATGACCCAAGCTTCGACCCGTCCGCCGACATTCGTCTGCTTCGTCAACCGCAAGGATCTGTTCCATTACAGCTATCAGCGATATATTGACAATCAGATCCGCTCCGTCTTCGGTCTTGAGGGCACCCCGACGCGCATGATAATCAGAGAAAGGGAATCAAACAAGAAATGATAGTTCTCGGTATCGATCCCGGATATGCAATCGTCGGCTGCGGCGTTGTGGAATATAAAAACAACCACTTCACCATGCTCGATTACGGCGCGGTGACAACGCCCGCAGGGATGCCGTTCAACATCCGCCTCGAGCGCATATATGACGGCGTGTCGGAGCTTATGGAGAAGTATAAGCCCGAAGCGATGTCGATAGAAAAACTTTTTTATAACAACAACGCAAAAACGGTTATCGATGTCAGCCAGGCGAGGGGAGTACTCGTTCTAGCCGCGCAGAAGCACCGTATCCCGATCTTTGAGTATACGCCCCTGCAGGTTAAGCAGAGCGTCGTCGGTTACGGACGCGCCGAGAAGAAGCAGGTGCAGGAGATGACGAGGATAATCCTCAATCTTGAAAAAATTCCAAAGCCCGATGACGCCGCCGACGCGCTCGCTATGGCGGTCTGCCACTGCCATTGCAGCGGCTCCGTCATGGGCAGACTCAGCCAGTACAGATAAAGGAGAGCAGTATGTTTTACAGTATCACCGGTCAAGTGGTCTATACCGATGCCACGAGCGTCGCGGTCAGCTGCGGCGGCGTTGCGTTCAATTGCAGTGCCACTGCCAATACCTTGAAAAATATAGGCAAGATAGGCGATACGGTTACGCTCTATACCTATCTCAATGTCCGCGAGGACGCGCTCGATATGTTCGGCTTCTATGATAAGGATGAGCTTGATTGCTTCAAGCTGCTCATAAATGTTACCGGCGTCGGTCCGAAAGCCGCCCTTGCAATACTCTCTCAGCTGACTCCGAACAGGCTTGCCGTCTGCGTCGCCTCGGGCGATGCAAAGGCGATAACCGCGGCTCAGGGCGTGGGCGCAAAGCTCGCTCAGAGAGTCGTGCTTGAGCTTAAAGATAAACTGAAATCATATATATCTTCCGAGAACCGCGAGGAACTCGCCGCGATAAGCGCCGCCGCGTCGTCGAGCGCGGGCGAGGAGGCGGTCGATGCCCTTGTCATGCTCGGCTATACAAAGACCGAAGCGGCTTCGGCGGTCGGCAGGCTCGATCAGTCGCTGCCGTCCGAGGAACTGATAAAACAGGCTCTGCGCCTTATTTCAAAGAATATATAATGAGAGAAAGGAGACGGCTCTATGGATATGGATAACGAAAACCGCATAGTTACCCCCGATCTCTCGCCCGAGGATACCGACCTTGAGTTTTCCCTGCGCCCGCGCCAGCTGACCGATTATATCGGCCAGGATAAGGCGAAAGAGAACCTCTCGGTCTATATCGAGGCTGCCCGCCGCAGAGGCGACTGCCTCGACCATGTTCTGCTTTACGGTCCTCCCGGACTCGGCAAAACGACCCTCGCGGGCATAATAGCGAACGAAATGAATGTCAATCTCCGCGTGACCTCAGGCCCCGCGATAGAGAAGCCGGGCGACCTTGCCGCGCTGCTGACGAACCTCAATGACGGAGATGTGCTCTTCGTCGATGAGATCCACCGTCTGTCGCGCTCGGTCGAAGAGGTGCTCTATCCCGCCATGGAGGACAGCGCGATAGATATAATTATCGGCAAAGGTCCTTCGGCGCGTTCGATAAGGCTCGATCTGCCGCATTTTACCCTCGTCGGCGCAACGACGAGAGCGGGTCAGCTCAGTGCGCCGCTGCGCGACCGCTTCGGCGTTATTCTCCGCCTTGAGATGTATACGTCCGAGCAGCTCTCGCAGATAGTCACGCGCTCCGCCGGAATCCTCGGCATCGAGATGGATCCGAGCGGCGCAGGCGAGATAGCCTCGCGCTCGCGCGGCACTCCGCGAATCGCAAACAGATTCTTGAAGCGCGTGCGCGACTTCGCCCAGGTCATGGGCGACGGCGTAATAACCCGCGAAACAGCCTCAATGGCGCTCGACCGCATGGAGGTCGATGCCCTCGGGCTTGATTCGATAGACAGACTTGTCCTCACTACGATGATAAGAAACTACAACGGCGGTCCCGTGGGACTCGAGACGATAGCCGCGGCAGTCGGCGAAGAGGCGATAACGATTGAGGATGTCTATGAACCTTACCTCATGCAGATCGGCTTCCTCAGCAGAACTCCGCGCGGACGCACGGTCACTCCCGCCGCTTACAGGCATCTCGGCATAGCAATGCCGGGTCAGCAGCAGTTCGATATCTGATAATTGGAGGTTTAGTTATGGGAAGACTTTTCGGAACAGACGGCGCAAGAGGCGTTGCAAACAGCGAGCTTACTTGTGAACTCGCCATGAAAATCGGCAGAGCTACCGCCATGGTGCTCACAGACAGCACGCATAAAAGACCCCGCGTGCTTATAGGTATGGATACCCGCGCATCATCGGAGATGCTTGAGGCCGCCATCAGCGCAGGCCTTTGCTCCGTCGGCGCAGATGTTTTGCTCCTCGGCGTCGTGCCGACCCCGGCAGTGGCGTTCCTCGTTCAGAAATATCAGTACGATGCGGGCATAATGATCTCCGCCTCGCACAACCCCTGCGAATATAACGGCATAAAGATATTCAAGTCCGACGGATATAAGCTCCCCGACGCGCTCGAGGAGGAAATAGAGGCGATAATCCTCGATGAGACCGTCGTTCCGCCCGTTAAAATCGGCGGCGATGTCGGCAGAGTCACAACTTCGGAGATGCCGATTTTCGATTATATAACCCACCTGTGCTCGACAGTTGATTACAGATTCAACAACATGAAGATAGCCCTCGACTGCGCCAACGGCTCTTCGAGCATAACCGCGCCCGAGTTCTTCATGCAGATGGGCGCCGAGTGCGACGTGCTCGCAAACGAGCCGGACGGCGTCAATATCAATGACAACTGCGGCTCGACTCACCTCGAGAATCTTCAGAAATATGTCGTTGAGCACGGACTCATGGCTGGCTTCGCATTCGACGGCGACGCCGACAGGCTCCTTGCGGTCGATGAAAACGGCGATGTCGTTGACGGCGATAAGATTATCGCTATCTGCGCCAAGGATATGAAAGAGCGCGGCGAGCTCGACGGAGACGCGGCAGTTGTCACCGTCATGAGCAACATGGGCTTCCACAAGTTCTGCGCCGACAATGATATTCATTGCGAGATAACAAAGGTCGGCGACCGCTATGTCCTCGAGCGTATGCTTGAAAAGGGCTATGCGATAGGCGGCGAGCAGTCCGGTCATGTTATTTTCCTGCACCATTCGACTACAGGCGACGGCGAAGTGACCGCCGCTCAGGTGCTCCAGACCATGAAGCGCACCGGAAAGTCGCTCTCCGAGCTTGCAAAGTGCATGGAGGTCTACCCGCAGGTGCTCAAGAATGTCAGAGTCTCCAACATCGGCAAGGTGCGTTTTGCAAGCGATGAGGAGATAAAGAAAGCCATAGCCAAGGCTGAGGCTGAGCTCGGCGAGGATGGACGCGTGCTCGTCAGAGTGTCCGGCACCGAGCCGCTCGTCAGAGTCATGCTCGAGGGCAAGGACGAAAAACTTATTGAAAAACTCTGTGACGAGATTGCCGAGGTTGTCAGAGAGAGACTTATATAACAGGAGCGCGGAATCCCGCGCCGGAGAGGAAAAGATATGCGCGTTGCCGATAAATGGAAGGATTATGAGCTGCTCGACTGCTCTTCGGGTCAAAGGCTCGAACGCTGGGGAGATGTCATACTTATAAGACCCGATCCCCAGGTCATCTGGAAAACGGAAAAGACCCATCCGCTCTGGTATAAGGCGCACGCAGTCTATAACCGTTCATCTTCGGGCGGCGGAAAGTGGGATATCAGAAGAAAGATTCCCGACGCGTGGAAGATAAAATACGGTGATCTCTCGTTTATGGTCAAACCCATGGGCTTCAAGCATACGGGCGTTTTCCCGGAGCAGGCGGTCAACTGGGATATGACCGCCGAGATAATCAGAAAAGAGCGCAGACCCCTGCGCGTGCTAAATCTTTTCGCCTATACGGGCGCTGCGACAATTTCGGCACTCAATGCCGGCGCGCATGTCACCCATGTCGATGCCTCAAAGGGCATGGTCGCCTGGGCGAAGGAGAACGCCGCAGTCAGCGGTCTTGCGAATGAACCCGTGCGCTGGCTCGTTGATGACTGCATGAAGTTCGTCGAGCGCGAGATACGCCGCAGCAACAAATACGATATTATTATCATGGATCCGCCGTCTTACGGAAGAGGACCGGGCGGCGAGGTCTGGAAGCTTGAGGACGCGGTTTATGACTTTGCGTCGCTGTGTACCGCCGTGCTCTCGGACGATCCCGTAATGGTGCTCATCAACTCTTACACAACGGGACTTTCTGCGTCCGTCATGCAGTATATACTCGGCAGTACGGTGTCGCCGCTGTTCGGCGGCAAGGTGACCTCCGACGAGATAGGTCTGCCCGTCACCGCCTCGGGGCTCGTCCTGCCCTGCGGCGCAAGCGCAGTGTGGAGAAGATAAAAATGAGCGAGAAGTTTATTGAATTTAAAAATGTAACTTATACCTATGAGCCGGAGGAGCGAGGCGAAGCCAAGCCCTCTCCGGCACTTTGCAATATAGACCTCACCGTCAACCGCGGCGAATTTGTCGCGGTTCTCGGTCATAACGGCTCCGGCAAGAGCACCCTCGCGAAGCTGACGAACGCTATTTTAGTGCCCGAGAGCGGCACCGTTACCGTTGACGGCATCGATACTTCGGATGAGGACAGGCTCACGGATATCCGCCGCAAGGTAGGCATGGTGTTCCAGAATCCCGATAACCAGATAGTTGCGACTATTGTCGAGGACGATGTGGCGTTCGGACCCGAAAATCTCGGCGTAGCCCCCGATGAGATACGCCGCAGAGTCGACGATGCGCTCAAAGCGGTCGGAATGTACGATTACCGCCTGCGCGAGCCGCATAAGCTCTCCGGTGGTCAGAAGCAGCGCGTGGCTATCGCCGGCATAATCGCCATGCAGACGGGCTGCATCGTGCTCGATGAGCCTACGGCGATGCTCGACCCGCGCGGCAGACGTGAAGTATTTGACACCGTTCGACGCCTGAACCGCGAGATGGACATAACCGTCCTTTTTGTTACGCATTTCATGGACGAGGCAGTCAAGGCTGACCGCGTCATAATTATAGATTCCGGGCGTCTCTGCCTCGACGGCACGCCGCGCGAGGTGTTTTCGCAGACCGATGTCCTGCGCCGCTGCGGACTCGATGTGCCGCAGAGCACCGAGCTGTGCCACCGCCTGATCGAAAAGGGGATAGACCTGCCCGGCGATATCCTTGACGCCGACGAGTGCGTCGAGGCGCTTTCAAAAATAATGGGGGTGAGCCGATGACAGTGCTTGAAACAGAAAATCTTACCCACTATTATGAAAACGGCATGGCGGGAGCCGTCGCCGCTATCGAGAATATAAACGTGAAGTTTGAAAAGGGCGAAATAGTCGGAATAATCGGTCATACCGGCTCCGGCAAGAGCACCCTTCTTCAGCATCTCAACGGACTTTTGAAGCCCGATTCCGGCAGAGTTTTGCTCTGCGGCGAGGATATCAACAAAGACAAGCGCACCCTGCGCGCCGCAAGGTTCAGGGTTGGACTTTGCTTCCAGTATCCGGAGTATCAGCTTTTTGAAGAGACCGTCTATAAAGATATCTCGTTCGGACCGAAAAATATGGGACTCGACAGCGCGGAGATTGACCGCCGCGTGCGCCGCGCCGCCGAATTTGTTGGGCTTAACGAAGAACATCTGAAAAAATCTCCGTTCGATCTTTCGGGCGGCGAAAAACGCCGCGCCGCAATAGCGGGCGTCATGGCGATGGAGCCCGAAGTGCTCATTCTCGACGAGCCGA
>DJQG01000053.1 GCA_002438685.1 Ruminococcaceae bacterium UBA6392
ATTTTAACTTTACACTGCCAATATTTTTATTCTATACCATCTTGGAGGTTTACACAAGATTTTAAGAAGTCTCTCTGCGGCTTTTTTGAAAACTCCGTTGCAGTTGAAGCAGCGGCAGTCAAGCTCGTTTGCCGTTCGCATAAGCCCGGTTGCCGAAACATACTGCTCGGCGCAGCCGACCTTGCCGCAGTTGCATTTGCGTCCGCCGATGTGCAGGGGAATGCGACCTATCCGCGCCGCGTGGAAGTTGGCTCCCGTGAGCAGCTTTCCGTTTATTGAAGCCGCACCGCCGAGACCTGTTCCGAGAGTCAGCATGACGGCGTTTTTGCAGTTCTCAGCCGCCCCGAAATAAGCCTCTCCGATGAATGCCGCCGCTGCATCATTTACGACGAAAACGCGGCGGTTGAATTTATTCTCAACATCTTTCTTTATCTCGAATCCCGTGAATCCGGGCAGGTTGCCGGTCGCGTAGAGAACCTTGCCCTCATATGGGTCGATGTCTCCGGCGGAGCCGATGCCTATGCCCGCATCTGTGCCGGCAAGCGGGAGCAGATCTTTTATAACGGCAAAAAGACAATCTCTGATGCTGTCGAGTCCGCGGGATATGTCAGTCGAGCGCTTTGCTCTTGCTGTAACGGTTCCGTTTTCAATAACCGCACCTTTTATCGATGTCCCGCCGATGTCGATACCGATATTCTTCATTTTATTCACCGAAAGCCTTCATAAAGTGTTTGGTAATGTCCATGGGTCTGGTTATCGCACTGCCGATAACAACGGCGTATACGCCCGTGTCGAGCACATTTTTCAGCTGGCCGACTTCCCATATTCCGCCCTCGGCGATGATATGCGCGTGCAGTGTCGATGTCATTTTGCGGAGCAGCTCGCAGTCCGGGATTGCGATGCCCTTGGTGTATTCTGTATAGCCGCGCAGGGTAGTGCCGATATAATCGAAGCCGAGCTCGTCGGCGCGTTTTGCCTCTTCGTAGTTCGAGCAGTCCGCCATTATCTCAACTTCAGGCGCATTCTCGCGAATGTATTTTATAAGGTCTTCAATCTTCTCGCCGTTCGGGCGTACACGCTTCGTTGCGTCGAACGCAATAACGCTGCACTTCGTTGTCAGCAGAGCTTTGACTTCTTTCAGCGTCGGGGTTATGTAAACTTCGGAGTCCGGGTATTCGGCTTTGATTATGCCGATTACAGGCACATCGACCTCTGCCGTTATCTCGTTTATGTCCTCAACATAGTTCGCTCTTATGCCAGCCGCGCCGCCGAGTACAGCCGCGCGCGCAAAATGTCCCATCATGTGCAGCCCGTAGAGCGGCTCGCCCTTGACTGCCTGGCATGAGACTATAAGACCGTGTTCTTTCAAGTTTGCCATAGTTATCACTCTCCACTGATATTTTCGCCTTTCGCGGCAAAAAAGTCAAGGGAATATGGGATTTTATCATCAAAAACGAACCCTCCGGTCGGAGGGTTCGCGTCGGTTAATTTACCATTTGTTCTCGACATATTCGCAGAATGCATACATGTCTTTAATTTCAAGCTTTGTGCCGTCATCGAGAACAGCTGTGCCGTTCCACATGCCGTGAACCTGATGCGAATGCATGCGCAGGAGATTGAGGGCGTTCGTGTCGCAGTGGTGATCATAGAACGGAGTCATTACAAAATCAAATCTGCCGTCCTCGGAGACGAAGTGCCAGGGCTCCATATATTTGTCGGGTTTCGGGAAAGTTTCGACATCTATCGCGCCGAACTTGTGAGCCTTGCCGTCATAGAATATGCAGGTCTCAGTTGCGTTGCTCTCGTCGCCGATGCCCCAGGTTATCTCAAAGCCGAAAATGTGCTTGTTGCCGTTCTCGTCGGTCAGATATGTAGAGCCGTTGCCCCAGTACCAAACGAGCTTGTATGGGGTGTTGACGCGACCCCAGTCGAGGCAGCAGAAGGTATCGTCCTTTGAGAATTTATAGACCTTGTCGCCCCACTTATATGTGCCGCTGCAGGGCATGCAGTTTTGCTTTGTGGTCATGAAATAGCTCTTCGGGTCGTCTTTGAAGGGGAGAACTGTTGTAATGTTCTCAAGACCGTCCGGAATATCCATTTCAAAATGGCACTCAACCTTGCCGGACTTGAAATAAATCGTGCGCTTGTGCTCTTCGGTCAGGACATCGAATGTAGCCTTGCCGATTCCGCTGACCTCCATCTTGACATGGTTCGGAACATCGCCCTTGGGTGGGAGAACATATTTGTCTTTTCCGCCGAGAAAGAGTGCCGTGGGAGCGGTGAGAGTGCCGGCGGCGAGCTTCTTGTTCTTCTTCGGGTTTCTCAGATCGACCAGAGCCGCCGAAGCATAGCCGCCGATAGAGATGTTGGCGAAGCTTATCTGGATCATGTATCTTCCGTCGGATATCTGATAGAAGTCCCATTCCTTGCGGCGCATTGTAGGCGTCGATTTTGTGCGGTCATAGTCAAAGACCATGTGACGCGCCCAGCCGGGTGAAAGCAGAGTTCCGTCGTCGGCAAGGAGCTTTGTCGGCTCGGTGTACTCTTTCTGCGCGCTCTTGACCTCACCCTTGAGCCAGCTCGGATAAGTCCTGGGTATCTCGCTCATTAAAAAATCCTCCTAAGCATTAGTTGCATCAGCTCTCAGCTGTGCTGAATTTCAGTTAATTATAGCATATATACTAAAAATATACAATGACTTTTTGATTTATTATTAAAAAGCATGAGAAAAGGCTCCCGCTGCGGGAGCCTTTATAGCTTTTAGCCCATCTTTTCGAGAGCCGACATATATTTCGGATTCGTCGGGATGAACATATAGTTGAGGAACAGCACTTCCTCTATCGAATTCGTCTTGACGAAACTCGCAAGGTTTACATTTATCTGCCTCGGGTCAATGACATAGACGGTCTTGTAATTGTTGCAGAGCCATGGAACAAATGCGTTTGCGTAGCTCTCTTTTATAACTACGATGCTGCGGTTGCCGGGCGCGTCGGTGGTTATTTTAGTCACGCCGTGGTCGCCGCCGAGGAAGGCGAGATACTTGTTTGAAGATTTCACTTCCGTGTTTATGACCTTGACTTTGTAGCTGCTCTTGAGCGTTGGGTCGGAGTCGGAGGCGATTGCCTCGGTATTGGTCTTCGGAATGAAATATTCAACATAGTCCGGGTCTTTTTCAACCGCCGTACTCTGCGTAGCTTTATAAAGTGTACCGAGGAACGGGGAGAGCTTTCCGGTCCGGAGCGAATTTATTTCAACGGGCGTGAATCCTGCAGTATTTGCAAACGCGCGGTATGCGTAATATGCGCCGCGTGCCGTCCAGTGGTGATCCGTTCTGAAATACAGATATTCGTTCGTGTGGGCAGCTATCTCAGGATAGGCGTCAACGGGGATTATGCCCTTGAGCTCACCGTAGATATAATTGATGCCCTGATACTGCGAATGCGATTTGCCGGAGTTGTATTTCTTCGGAGCGTAGAACTCTATCGAAGTCGGAGCCATGAGGCTGTATACTTTTGTGTTCGGCATCTCAGCCTTGAGCTTGTTGAGCGTCACGGCATAGACATTCATCTTCTTGTATACGTTGGTATACTGCTCCATGAGACGGTCGTCGAGAAGTATTATATACTGGTTGGAATATACGGTCTCCTTTCCTGTCTCGTCAACTTCGGCGGCATTTCTCGGCTGAGTGGTCTCGGTACTCTTGGCGGTATCGGAGGGGGCAGTAGTCTGCTCGCCGGTTGTTTCGGCGTTGCTTTCGTCCTCGTGCGAGAGCGCCTCGCCGTCGCCGACTCCGCCGTTGTTCTTTATGACCGTCGCGCCGTCGCCGATCTTCAGGAACGAATAGAAAGATTTTATCTTGTTGCTTATTTTGACGAGTCCATTTCTGCCGGGAAACTGGTCGTTGTAGTATTCTTCGAACTTTGAAGCGAAGTCGCCGGAGAAATATGAGCTGGCGGAAAAAGAGGGCTTCTGAGCGAGATTTCTGTTCTCCATCTCGGAGACCTTTTCGTCCTTGTCGAAGAAGCTGTAAAATCCGACAACGGTGAAAACCGCTAAAACAACGCTGAACGAGACGGCGGTAAGAATTTTTTGAATTTTTTTCATTTTATCTTAACGCCTCCTCAGAATCTGAAATACAGGAACGGGTTATATGTTGAGCCTGCCAGCGATGCCACGCAGAGCACGAGCATAACAACATTGAAAACGGTGTTGAATATCGGCTCCGTCACCGGTGTGCGCTGCTTGAGCTTTGCAATGCCCGTCTTGATGAGCTTTGCAATGGGCGCACAGGCGATAGCGGCGATAATAATAAACGGAATGTTGTTGATTATCATTGCGTTCATGACCGGGTCGGTGAATGCGTTGCCAGATGCGCCGAACGCCACGGAAAATGCCGATTTCATTGCCGAGAAATCTTCGAAGTAGAATATCATCCAGCCGACGAGCACGACAAACATCGAATATATCCAGCGGATGATTTTTGGGATCTTGTCAAGAAACTTTTTGAACACAAACTTTTCGAGGCACAGGAACACGAAATAGTAGAGACCCCATATTACGAAGTTCCAGCTTGCGCCGTGCCAGAGTCCGGTGAGCCCCCAGACTATGAAAAGATTGAGAATCTGACGCGGCAGGCTGACTCTGTTTCCGCCGAGGGGGATATAGACATAATCTCTGAAGAAAGAACTCAGCGTGATATGCCATCTGCGCCAGAAATCGGTTATCGAAGTTGAAATATATGGATACTTGAAGTTTTCGGGATAATCGAAGCCGAACATGTGACCGAGTCCGATAGCCATGTCTGAATATCCCGAGAAATCGAAATAAATCTGAAAAGCGTAGAACAGGACTCCGACCCACACGCTCATCACAGCCGCATTGTCAACATTGGCGAGCAGTGATTCGGCGAGAGACCCGGCATAGTTTGCTATGAGCACCTTTTTGCCGAGACCCGCCATGAATCTCGTCATGCCTTTCGAAAAGCCGTCTATTGTAACTGTCCTGTGGTCTATCTGCGTGTCGATGTCTGAATATCTGACGATCGGTCCCGCTATAAGCTGCGGGAAGAGCGAGACGAACATCAGGAAGTTTATGAAGGACTTCTGCGCCTTGACATCACCTTTGTAAACATCAAGCGAATAGGACATCGTCTGGAAGGTATAGAACGAGATGCCTATCGGCAAAGAAAATGCGGGAACATGGAGCGAGAGGCGGAAGATTCCGTTGAGCGTGGAAATGAAGAACCCGCTGTATTTGAATGCCGCGAGCAGACCGAGATTGATAACAACCGAAAGTGCGATAAACAGTTTGGTTATCTTTTTGCCGCGGTATTTTTCTATTCCGAGCGAGACAGTATAATCAAGTATTGAGCTGAAAATCAGCAGGCATACCCAGACCGGCTCACCCCATGAATAGAATATAAGTGATGCAATGACAAGAACAATATTTTTTGCCTTGTCGTTCTTCACGATGAAATAGAAGAACAGAGTCACGGGAAAGAATATGAACAGAAACACGAGACTCGAAAAGACCACTTGATTTCCCCCCTTTTGTGCGTATGATAAACCTATTATATTACATCTAATTATACACTCTTTAATTGGTAATTCAATTACAAAAGAGTTACAAAAAGCTTATTGCTACAGGGAGTTTTTGACGAAAAGAAGAGACACGGAACAAACCGTGTCTCTTGAGTGTTGATTATGCAGTTAAGAATTTAAAACATGTTGATGATAACCGGGATAAGATCCTTTATAATCTTGACAACGATCTTTGCGATGACCGGAGCGACAACGCTCGTTATCTTCACAACATATCTTGCAACTTCAATCGCAATCTGGATTATAGCATACCACTTGCCGAGATATCGCTGGAGCATATTTGTGTCCATGCCCTTATAGTCGGGATCGACGGGAGTGTAGGATGTGTCGGTCTTTACTATCTTGCACTCGTCTATCTGCTTCTTACTGTCAACGCCGTAGGTCTTGAGTGTGAACGAATTCTTTGTGAACTCAATTGTCGAATATGTCGGCTCTTCTGAGATGTAGCTGAAATCGAGCCAGTCATAGTCGTATTCTTCGATGCGGTTCTTGCCGGAAGCTGAGCTTGCAGTGAAGTATACGGTGCCCTCGGGGTCAACCACTGCGCCGTCAGAGTTGTATTTCTGATCCTTGACGGGCTTTGTGTCCTTCATGAAATAGGAGCGACCGTAGATGTGCTCGTGTCCTGTCAGGCAGACATCGATCTCAAATCTGTCGATAAGCGAGCTGTATATGGCTGTGAGAAGCTTGTTGTCGTCATCGGCGGCGTGATGTCCGGTGCCGTAGAGGTCGTGGTGGAGCATGGCGACGCGCCATGTGGCATCGGGATTCTTGGCGATAGCGTCAAGAGTGAACTGATACTGGTCATACACATTATAAATCTGAGTGTTGTAGACGATGAAAAGCACATCGCCGTAGCGGAACCAGTAGTTCTCGTCAACATTCGCGGGAGTTGTGCCGCGATATTCGTTCGGGTTGTTGACATAGAACGGATAAGTGTCGCCCTTGCGGTCATGGTTGCCGACCGTCGTAGCCATGGGATACGATCTGAGTGCCGCAGGGGAGAGGGTACCTGCCCATTCGTTGGCTCTGTCTCCGTGCTGAGTCTGATCGCCTGCGG
>DJQG01000141.1:0-276 GCA_002438685.1 Ruminococcaceae bacterium UBA6392
TCTGCTGGTTGCCGCCCGAAAGATTTTTGACCTCGCTTTTTATTGACGGAGTTTTTATTTTCAGCTCTTTTACGGCGCGATTCGCCATATCCCGCTCGCGCTTTGCGCTGAGCACCCCGACGGGGTTCGAGAGCGTATCGAGATTCGCTATCGCGATATTCTCGCTGACATCGAGTTCAACCAAAAGACCGTCCTTTTTTCTGTCCTCCGGCGCGCAGACTATGCCCGCCTTGACGGCGTCGCGCGGGCTTTTGAGCTTCACGCTCTTGTCGTAGA
>DJQG01000141.1:298-5517 GCA_002438685.1 Ruminococcaceae bacterium UBA6392
CCGCCGTTATTTTATCCGCACCGAACAGCGCCCTGACAAGTTCCGTTCGCCCCGCGCCGACAAGACCCGCGAAGCCGAGTATCTCGCCGGAATAGAGATCGAACGAAATATTCTGAACCTCGGATGTGGATATGCCCTTGACCTCCATGATTTTTTTGCCGCGCCCGGTCTGCTCGTGCGGATATTTTTCGGTTATCTCGCGCCCGACCATGAGGGCGATTATCTCGCCAATTGAAAGATCTTTGAAATCGGCGGTCTTTATATATTTTCCGTCGCGCATGACAGTAACTCTGTCGACGATATTTTCGAGTTCTTCAAGGCGGTGGGATATATAAATTATGCCCTTGCCCATATTTTTGAGCTCGTTTATTATTCTGAAAAGCTCCTGCGTCTCGCGCTCGGTCAGTGCCGAGCTCGGCTCGTCCATGATTATGATATCTGCGTTTGTCGAGAGCGCCTTGGCAATCTCGACCATCTGCTGCTTTGACACGGAGAGCTTGCCGACTTCGGTATCGGGCTCGATATTGAGGCTCAGCTCTTTGAGAAGCTTTGACGCGCGGGCGTTCTGCTCTTTGAAATCGACCACGCCGCCCTTTTTGAGCTCCCTGCCGAGAAAGATATTCTCCGCCACGGTCAGGTGGCGGCACATATTGAGCTCCTGATGAATAACGGCGATGCCGAGTTCGGACGCCCGGGCGACGGTAGAATACTCCTGCGTTTTGCCGCGTATCTTCACTTCTCCCTCGTCCTTTTGATATATTCCGCCGATTATTTTCATCAGCGTGGATTTTCCCGCTCCGTTTTCGCCGAGCAGAGCATGCACCTCGCCCGCCCGAAGCTCGAAATCGACTTTGTCAAGTGCGACGACTCCGGGAAAGAACTTCGATATTCCCTTCATCTGCACAAGATATTCTTCCATTTTTCTTCCTCCCGTGCGGATCTGAAATCCGCAAATAAGGTAAAGTCGGTGTTTATTGTTGCCTGTGCGAGCGCAATTATTAAAGCGGGCGCAAAATTTTCACAATAATTAAATTGTCATAAATTGAAAACAAATACGACGACAAAAATATCGATTATGACGCTTTATATACTTGTCTGCCGGCAAAAAGAGTGGTATAATAACTATGTCTGTAAAACCAGCTATACTATTTCCGTCTGGAGGTAAAAATATGTCATACGATGTAGCAATTATCGGTGCAGGCGTCAGCGGCGCAATGGTCGCGAGAGAGCTGAGCCGATATAACATCAAGGTCGCATTGGTTGAAAAATGCAGCGACATGGCGATGGGCACAACAAAGGCCAACAGTGCCATTGTCCACGCAGGCTTCGACGCAATGCCCGGCACCCTCAAAGCGAGACTCAACGTTGAGGGCACTGCCGCAATGCCCGGTCTGTGCGAGACGCTCCATGTCCCGTTCAAGCCCATCGGCTCATATGTTGTCGCTTTCTCGAACGAGGAAGTTGAGACTCTTGAAGAGCTCAAGGCAAGAGGCGAAGAGAACGGAGTTTCCGGACTCGAGATTCTCGACAAAGAAGCTATTCACCGCGAAGAGCCGAACCTCAGCGACGAGGCAATCGCCGCGCTCTATGCTCCGACCGCCGGAATCGTCTGCCCCTATGAGCTGACGATAGCGACAGTTGAGAACGCAGTCATGAACGGCGTTGAGTTCTTCCGCAATTTTGATGTTACGGCTATTGAAAAGAACGCGCAAGGCAATTTTGTTCTCAAGTCCGACGCAGGCGAGATCGAAGCCGAATATGTCGTCAACGCCGCCGGCGTTTTCTGCGACAAGGTAGCTTCTCTCATCGGCGACGATTCAATAACCATTATTCCCCGCAAGGGCGAATATATGCTCATGGACAGAGCAGTCGGCGACAAGGTAAAGCACACTATATTCCAGTGTCCCTCAAAGATGGGCAAGGGTGTTCTCGTCACCCCGACCGTTGACGGCAACCTGCTCGTCGGTCCGAGCGCAGTCGATATAGACGAAAAGGACGACTGCTCGACCACCGCGGCCGGCACGAACGGCGTTTTCAAGACCGCTCTGAAATCCGTCCCGTCGCTCTCGACCCGCGACGTCATCACTTCATTTGCAGGCATCCGCGCCCACAGCACCGGCGACGACTTCATCATCGCCCCCAGCGAGAAGGACGCGAAGTTCATAAACGTTGCCGGCATCGAGTCGCCCGGTCTCTCCTCCGCTCCCGCTATCGGTCTTTATGTCTGCGACATGATTCTGCAGGACAAGGGCGAAGTCAGCGAGAGGACAGACTTCATCCCCGGCAGACCCGCTCCCGTGCGTTTCCGCCACATGAGCTCGGAAGAGCGCAAGGCACTTGTTAAAAAGAACAGCGCATACGGCAGAGTTATCTGCCGCTGCGAGACTATAACTGAGGGCGAGATCCTTGACGCTATCCACGCGCCCGCAGGTGCCATAGACGTTGACGGCGTAAAGCGCCGCACGAGAGCCGGAATGGGTCGCTGCCAGGGCGGCTTCTGCGGTTCAAAGGTAGTCGAGATACTTGCAAGAGAGCTTGGTCAGGAGCTTGATGAGATCACAAAATGCGGCGGAGAGTCAAAGATCCTCTTCGGCAGGACCAAGTGATTTACGAACTTTCGCAGCATGAAAGGATGAATACTAATGCTTAAATATGATCTTGCCGTTATCGGCGGAGGCCCCGCAGGCATGGCCGCTGCGCTCAAGGCGCGCGAAAGCGGCGTTGAAAAGATAATCATACTCGAGCGCGCAGAGACTCTCGGCGGTATCCTTGAGCAGTGCATACACACCGGCTTCGGTCTGCACTACTTCGGCGAGGAGCTTTCGGGTCCCGAATACGCCGCGCGTTTCATCGAGCTTGTTGAGGACACCGACATTGTCGTAAAGACAGACACCATGGTGCTCTCCATTTCCGACGACAACGTCGTCACCGCAGTCAACAAAGAGGACGGTCTTATTGAAATCGACGCCATCGCAGTCATTCTTGCAATGGGCTGCCGCGAGCGTCCGAGAGGCGCACTCAACATCGCGGGAACCCGCTGCGCCGGCGTTCTCTCCGCAGGTACTGCACAGAAATATGTCAACATTGACGGCTATATGCCCGGCAAGGAAGTCGTTATCCTCGGCTCGGGCGATATCGGTCTTATCATGGCGCGCCGCATGACCCTTGAGGGTGCGCACGTCAAGATGGTCTGCGAGCTGATGCCCTATTCGAGCGGACTGACGAGAAACATCGTCCAGTGCCTCAACGACTTTGACATCCCGCTCAAATTGAGCACCACGGTTATCGACATCCACGGCAAGGAGCGCCTTGAGGGCGTCACCATTGCAAAGGTCGACGAGAACCGCCGCCCGATCCCCGGCACGGAGGAATATGTCCCCTGCGACACGCTCATGCTTTCCGTCGGTCTTATCCCCGAGAACGAGCTGAGCAAGAACATGGGCATCGAATTTGACCGCGTCACCGGCGGTCCGATAGTCGACGAATACAGAGAGACCACCCACCCCGGCGTTTTCGCCTGCGGCAACGTGCTGCATGTCCACGATCTTGTTGACTTCGTTACCCTTGAGAGCCAGACGGCCGGCGAGGGCGCAGCGAGATACATAAAGAACGGCGGAAACAAGGAGAAAAAATACGTCAAAACCAGAGGCATCAACGGCGTGCGCTACATCGTGCCGCAGAAGATTGCCCTCGGCGAGGATGAGGATGTCAAGCTCTTCTTCAGAGTCGGCGACGTTCACAAGAACGCCAAGGTCGTTGTCACCTACAACGGCGAGACGCTCATCAGCAAGAAGCGCCCGAGACTCGCTCCCGGCGAGATGGAGAACGTCATCATCAAGAGCGACATGCTCAAGAACTTTGATGAGAACGGCATAATCGAAATTCAGGTGGAGGAATAATCATGGTAAAAGATATTATTTGTGTCGCCTGCCCCATGGGCTGCCAGATCTCCGTTGAGCTCAATGACGACGGAGAGATCCTCAGCGTTACCGGCAACACCTGCAAGCGCGGCGACGCCTACGCGAGAACCGAGTGCACCCACCCCGAGAGAAGCCTGACAACGACTGTCAAGGTCAGCGGCGGCGTTCACCCCGTTGTTCCCGTCAAGTCCGCGAAGGCTGTTCCGAAGGACAAGGTCAAGGACTGCGTCAAGGAGATAGCAAAGCTTGAAATCAAGGCTCCGGTCAAGATCGGCGATGTTGTCTGCGCGAACATACTCGGCACCGGCGTTGATATCGTTGCGACGAACATCTGCCCCGAGGCGTAAAAGGCATAAAAAAATCGAGCATCCGCAGAACGAAAATTTCTGCGGATGCTTTTTTGCGTATGTTTTTTAATTTATAATGCTGTTAGCTCTTGAAATAGCTTTCAAGGACATCGGACGAACGCTGCCCTCCCGCGAGCTTTTCGAGCACCGCGTCGGAATAAATATAAGACCTTTTCGCCGACTTTTCAGAATCGAGGGAAAGTTCATTGCCGCTGATTGAAAAATAATATTTATCCCTGCCGTTGTCGTCGCTGAGAACAAGACGTTTGTCCTTTTCTTCGTAAGTGCCGGTCGAGCAGTCACTCATGCCGCTCCTGTACATGGAATAACTGCCGTCTGCGGGCGACAGGACGATTTCGGCATAGTCTTTTTGACCGTCGTGCTCGTTCTTGCCGATATAAGTTATGACATCGGTACGGATAGACTCGGGCGTGAAAAAGGCTTTATTTTTTAAGCACTTATCAGTCTTTTCGGAATCCGCCGAATAGCAGAACTCCCGCACGGGGTCGGACTTTTTGGCAAGAAATTCGAGACCGTCTTTTTGTTTTCTGAATGTAAATTTGCTCTGCGAGCCGGAATTTTTCGCGGTAAGTATCAGATAATCGTCATCCTCCTCGTAAGTGCCGTTCAGAGCGGCGGAGAACCGATACGACTGCATGAAATTGAACGTCTTGTCCCTTCTGTTGAGCACAAGACCCGCGTAGTCGTTATCCGACTTGCAGCCGAAGGAAGCCATACCGTTTTCGTCAACAGAGGCTCTGACTATATCCGCAGAGCCGTCCGCGCTGTTTCCGGGGAAAAGGTGCGCCAAGAGCGCCGCGCACACGGCGACAATTGCAACAACGCCTATACAGATAATGCGTTTGACCGAGCTTTTCATACTGCATCTCCTCTCATCAATGTTGCATCCGCAAAGTTATATCAGCAAACAAAAATACCGCAGAGAGCCTGC
>DJQG01000065.1:0-962 GCA_002438685.1 Ruminococcaceae bacterium UBA6392
CCCATAATGGCAAAATAGAGCCAGCTCATGCCGAAGGTTATCAGCGGGCGCATCGAATATGCCATATAGCAGAACATTCCGCCGATGATAAAAATCATGAGCAGTATGAACAGCACTATCGAGAATGTCGCCGAGCGCGCAGACTTGCCCTTGCCCGTCTTGCGGTCAACGAAGAAACTTTTATTGAGTTCGAGAAGCTGTTTTTTTATCAGTGTTTTCAGCATTCTTCTCCCTCCAGTTCGAGGAACACGTTCTCAAGGCTGGAGTCGCCCTTGACCTCCTCCATTGTGCCGGAGCGGATGAGCTTTCCGTTCTTTATTATTGCGACCTTGTCGCAGAGCTTTTCGGCAACTTCGAGAACATGGGTCGAGAAGAATATTGCGCCGCCGGAGTTGCAGACCTCGCGCATCATGCCTTTTAGCAAATGCGATGCGGCGGGATCGAGACCGACGAAAGGCTCGTCCATGATAATTAACTTGGGCTCGTGGATCCACGCGGAGATTATCGCGAGCTTCTGCTTCATGCCGTGGGAATACGCCGAGATAGGCTGCGCAAGGTCGGCGGTCAGCCCGAACATGTCGGCATATTTATGTATGCGCTCGCGGCGGTCGTCGGCGCTGACACCGAAAATATCCGCGATGAAGTTGAGATATTTTATTCCCGTCATGTATTCATAGAGGTCGGGATTGTCGGGAATATAGGCTATGATTTTCTTGCAGGCGAGCGGGTCTTCTTTTATCGAGATGCCGTTTATCGTTATCTCGCCCTCGTCGAACTGCAGAATGCCGACAACGGATTTGAGCGTTGTGGTCTTGCCCGCGCCGTTATGACCGATGAAGCCGTATATCTCGCCGGGCGCGATATGCAGCGTCAGGTCGTCAACAGCCTTTTTCTCGCCGTAGGTTTTGGTCAGATTTTTGATGTTAAGCATAATGTCTCCTTTTCGCCCGCCGGGGCGGACA
>DJQG01000065.1:994-5119 GCA_002438685.1 Ruminococcaceae bacterium UBA6392
ATATCTTTTCCCTTTTCTATATTATTATATTTTACGCTGTCGGTCAATCCGGCGGTGTTTTATTTTACGAACTCTTCACAAATTGCCGCGAATTTCTTTTCGCTCGGTATCTCGTGCGTTATGAACTCTCCGTTATAGAACAGCGAAAATGCGGTATAGGCGCAGGGCGCGTTTTGAGCCTGCTCGCGCGATGAGATATGCGCGGCGCTCAGTGGCAGGTTCATATTATTTGCCATATTTTTAATTAGCGGAACATATTTTGCCGTAAATGGGCACTGGCTTGTATAAAATATCTCGAACTCGCTGCCGTTAGTCTGAGCACCTTTTGCCTGCTCGCGAAAGCGCGGAGCGGGCGCGGACGGGTCAAACGGCAGATACATCAGCTCAAAATACGGCTCTGCCGAATCGGCTTTTATGAAGCACTTATATTTCAGATACTTCGGGTCGGCGCGAAAACCGCGCTTCTTCGCCGATGAGAGTATGCACAGCCCCGATTTGCCCTTTTCGCGGCTGTTGCGGATACATTCGTTGAGCAGGTCGTTTGAATATCCGTGCCCCTTGAAAGAGCCGGAGACCCAGAGACAGTCGATGAACATATAGCCGGGCGCGTCTATCGGCGCCCAGGCGTTTTCGGCGGGGATATATTCAATAAAACACTTCCCGCGCGCGTCGGCTTTTAAAAATACCAGATCCTCGCCGAGGCTTTCGGCAAGCCACTGCTTTTTTTGCAATGACCTGCGGATCCCTGGCATTTGATATGGCGCAGCATATGTGCTCGCTTTCAAGATTTTCGGGTGACAGGCGAATGTAGTCCATGGCGTCATCCAATAATAATTATAAAACGCTTGTTTTATAACGATTGTTATAATTATAACATACTTTCCGCCGATGTCAACAAGGCGGACTAAAAAATGATATTTGTCGAATTGAGCTTTGTATTTTCGCCCTGAGCCGCCATTTTACACTGAATAAAAAATAACCGCCGCGAACTTTCAAATGAAAGATACTGCGGCGGTTATTCGGCTGTTTTTCAATCCTGATGCAATTCGTCCTCAGCCCATTTGATTGGGTTGTCGTCAATATATTGCCATTTGATTTGATAATCGTATTCGTCACGGATTATATGGTCATAAAAACCTTTTTGCCAAATTGATTTTTTAACCTGCTTAGTTACGGAACCCTTGAACTGTTGCATTATGCGGCTGACCGTAGGGGCGACCTGCGGTCGCCTATTATCTTTATCAATACGGATAATCATGTGTACATGGTTAGGCATAATTACATAATTGTCAACGAATACATTTTCATAAACCGTGTTAAGTTTTTGTATCTCGTTTTCAACAACTGTTCCGGTCTCCGACAGGCGACCACAGGTCGCCCTACGGCAATGCGTGACAATATGGGCTTTTTGTCATCTATGCAAATTGTGATAAAATATGCTCCGTTTTGAGAATAGTCGTAATCTTTCAGCCTGTTGGGCTTTCTTCTCCGTTGTTCCATGCATATATTTCACTGCGCAAACTGGCTGTTGTAGAGCTTAGTATAGAATCCGTTCTTTGCGAGCAGCTCTTCGTGCGTGCCCTGCTCGGCGACTTTGCCGTCTTTCATGACGAGAATGCAGTCGGCGTGGCGGATGGTCGAGAGTCTGTGCGCCACGACGAACGAGGTGCGCCCCTGCATGAGCGTGTTGAACGCATCCTGAACTTTCAATTCCGTTCTGGTGTCTATCGATGAGGTTGCCTCGTCGAGGATGAGCATCGGCGGCTTCATGAGCATGACGCGCGCGATACAGAGCAGCTGTCTTTCGCCCTCGGAGAGTCCGTCGTCGTCGCCGATGACGGTGTCGTAGCCGTTCTTGAGGCGTTTTATAAAGCTGTGCGCACGTGCTGCCTTGGCGGCGGCAATTATCTCTTCGTCCGTGGCGTCGGGCTTGCCGAACGCTATATTTTCGCGGACTGTGCCGTTCTTTATCCAGGTGTCCTGGAGCACCATGCCAAAATGGTGTCTGAGGCTGTGGCGCGTGATGTCATTTATATTCTCGCCGTCAACCTTTATGCTGCCGCCGTCAACATCGTAGAAGCGGAGCAGGAGATTGATAAGCGTAGTCTTGCCGCATCCTGTCGGACCGACAACGGCTATTGTTTTGCCGGACGGGGCAAAGAAATCGAAGCCGTCGATGAGCTTTTTGCTCTTGTCATATGAGAAGCGGACACTGTCGAACTCCACGCTTCCCTCGGGGTTGCTGAGTGCTGAGCAATCTTCGTCCGATTCCTCGGACTTTTCGTCTATGAGCTCGAATATTCTTGCCGCGCAGGCGAGCGCGTTCTGCAGCTCCGTCACAACGCCGGAAATCTCGTTGAACGGCTTTGTGTACTGTGTGCAGTATGTGAGAAAAGAAGAGAGCTTGCCTACCGAAATACCGCCTTTTACCGTGAGTATCGAGCCGAGAACAGCAACCACGGCATATATCATGGCGTTTACAAATCTCGTGCAGGGGTTGGTGAGCGCCGCATAAAAATGAGCGGTTGTTCCGACTTTTTTGAGCTTTTCGTTTATTTCGTAAAAATGACGGTAAGCGTCCTCTTCGCCGTTGAATGCCGTTACTATATCGGCGCCCTCTATCATCTCGGCGGCAAATCCGGTTATTTCGCCGCGGTATTTTGCCTGCTTTACGTAATTTTTGTGCGCGTGCTTTGCTATAAACGAAGCGACAAAAAACGAAAGGGGAGTAAGTATCACAACCGCGAGCGTGATATACCAGTTTATCATGAACATAAATATGAGTGTACCGAGTATTGTCACAACGCCGGAGAATATCTGGGTAAAGCCTTGCAAAAGACCGGTGGAGACAATGTCTATGTCGGTGACGACGGTGTTTATTATGTCGCCGTGCGATGTGGAGTCAATGTATGAAAGCGGCACCTTTGTAAGCTTTTCAAAGACTTCGGTTCTCATTTTTTGAACGGTTTTAAAGGAGAGCTTATTTGAATTATATGTCATTATCCATTGGAAAAGCGCCGAAACAACAACGCATACCGCGAGAACCGCACCGACCTTAAAAAGTCTTGCGAAATCGACGTCACCCTTAGCCGTTAATCAGTCTACACCTTTACCGATGAGAATGGGCACCATAAGCGACAGCGCTATGCCGACGAATGCGGAAAAAATCGCCCCAAAGAGATTGGATTTAAACGGGCTTATATATTTTATGAGACGTTTTGTGTTTTTCATACGGAGGCAACCTCCTTTTCCGAAAGCTGTGACAGGCAGATGTCGCGGTACACTTCGTTTGTTTTGTATAGCTCTTTATGCGTGCCGATTGCCACAAGCTCGCCGTCGTCGAGAACAAGTATTTTATCGGCGTTCTTTACCGTATTGACGCGCTGCGATACCAAAAATACGGTTGTGTCTTTTAAGTTTTCTTTCAGAGCTTTTCTCAGAGCCGCGTCCGTGGCGAAGTCAAGAGCGCTTGATGAATCGTCAAAAATCAATATCCGTGGGTGACCCATTATTGCCCTCGCTATGCAAAGGCGCTGCTTTTGACCGCCCGACAAATTTTTGCTCTTTTCCTCAATTAAGGTGTCTGTGCCGTCCTTTAGCTTTGATACAAATTCCGCACTTTGCGAAACTTTAAGCGCAAAGTCAATGTCCCTGTCATCGGCGGAGCGGTCACCCATCAGCAGGTTGTCCTTTATTGTACCCGAAAAAAGATTGCTCTTTTGCGGTACAACGTGTATGACGTGCCTTAAATACCCGAATTTACAGTTCCTTACATCGTGACCGAATACCTTAACGCTGCCGTTTTTAACATCGCTGAAGCGCGGTATCAGATTTACGAGCGTACTTTTGCCTGCGCCCGTACCGCCTATGATTCCCACGGTTTCGCCCTGCTCGGCTGTAAAGCTGATGTTCGACAGGGCGTTTTCGTCGGATTTCGGGAACGCGTAGCTGACATCGGTGAATTCGACCGCCGGCGCGGATTCGTCACCGCTTTGATATGCCGCGTCGTCATCTTTTATGCTCGGCTCGGCGTCTAACACCTCTTTGACGCGCTGAACGCTTGCAAGAGCTTTCGTAAATACGACTATGACGTTTGCAAACACGATTATCGAAAGAAGTATCTGG
>DJQG01000026.1 GCA_002438685.1 Ruminococcaceae bacterium UBA6392
TTTTACTTATTACTTTGAGCGTTAGCGAAATAATCCCTCAGTCTTGGCTTCGCCAATCCAGCTCCCCTGCAGGGGAGCCAAAAAACAGTCACACCAGTTTTCACCCCAACAGCGGCGCTTCGCCGCCGTCAATTCTTTTGGCTATGCGCGAAAATGCCTTCGCCGCCGCGCTCGACGCCGGGAGCGGTTCGCCGCGCACTGCGCAGTGCGACACCGCCGCATCCTCGGGTACAATGCCGATTAGCTGAACGCATACCGCGTCAATGACATCGTCGATGTTGAGCAGCTTCTTTTTGCAGACCGCCTTTTCGTCAAAGCGGTTGATGACGAGCCTTATATCAGAAAGCCCGGATTTTCGCATCGCGCCTGCCGTTATGTTGACGCTTCGCACGCATACCGCGTCGGCGGTGGAGACAACAATGCCTCTGTCCGTTGCGGCGCAGGCGAGCTCAAATCCGTCGGAGAGTCCCGCCGGAGCGTCAAAAAATATATAGTCGTAGTCTTTACTGAGCTTGTCCGCAAGCTCTTTCATGCTCTCTTTTGTGAACGAGTCGGACATGCGCATCGGCGCAGTCATCAGCATCGGACCGCCCGCGGCGAGCGCCGCCTGATTCGGCTCGCATCCGCCGTCGATAACATTGCCCCAGTCAAAGAGTACATCTTTCTGGACGCCGAAAATCAGATCGAGGCTGCGAAGTCCGATGTCCATGTCGAGCATGAGCACACGCTTGCCGGCGCCGCTCAGCGCACGCGCAAGTCCCGCCGTCAGCGATGATTTGCCGACGCCGCCCTTGCCGGAGGCGATAACTATTTTTTCAGCCATTTAATCTAATCACCCCAGAAGAGTATTCTCGCCCTGCGGCGCGGCCGCCGTCTGCGAGCTGTTGAAGTAGTATTCGTATATCGGCTTTGCGATTTGCGCGAGTGATGACGAGCCGTAGACGCCCTCGCAGATGAATGCCATGGATATCTCGGCGTTTTTGCTCGGTGCAAAGGTTATATAAAGACCGTTGTTGATAACCTGGCTGACGCCGTTTATCGTCCTGTTCTCTTCGGAGGTACCGGTCTTTGCGGCGGTCTGGACATCGAGTCCCTTGAGAGCCGCTTTTATTATGCTGTTGTTGTTGACAACGTATTCCATACCCTCCGTCACGCAGTCGATGGCGTATTTTGATATGCCCGTCTCGAGCGCGACTTTCGGGGTCTTTTCAACGAGCGTCTCGGAATAGTCGGCGCTCTTGACCGATTTGATAAGATGTTGTTCGTATCTCGTGCCGCCGTTTGCTATCGTGGCGACGTAGTTTGCAAGCTGGATGGGCGTGAAGCGCGTACCGCCTTCGCCGATGGACGAAAGAATCAGGTAGCCGGGCAGCCATGTCTGACCGATGCTTTCACGGTACTCGGGGCTGTCCTGTATGCCCTCCGCCTCGGTCAGCTCAACGCCGGTCTTGACGCCGAGTCCGAGCATGGAGCGGTATTCGTTGAGCCTGCTGACTCCGAGCTCCTCGCCGCAGGTGTAGAAATATATGTTGCACGAATCCTGGAGCGCGGTTCTGAGCGTCAGGTTTCGGTCTTTGTGGTTGATGTTGCAGTAGAATGTGTGGTCGAGGTATTTGAACTCCCTCGTGCAGCGGATGACCCTGTCGCGGTTTGTGAGTCCCTCTTCAATAGCCGCTATGGCGACAGAGGGCTTTGATGTAGAGCCGATGGCGTAGGTGCTGCGCAGTGCCCTGTTCCAGAGCGGAGTGCGCGAATCCTTGCTTAATTCAGAGTATTTCTCGCTGTAGGTGTTCAGATCATAGGTCGGATAGCTGAGAATAGTCAGAATCTCGCCAGTGTTCGGGTCGTTGACAACGAGCGCGCCCGCGGCGGGAACTCCGTATTTGTTCTTCGACGACTTGGCGTAGTTCTCTGTCCACTTCGCGAATGTGTCCTGCGCGAGCTTCTGCATGTCAGCGTCTATAGTGAGCACGACCGTCGCGCCCTGAACCGGTTCTTTCGTCACGGTCTCGGAGACATTGCCGTCCGCGTCAACCGTCACGACCTTTTCGCCGTCCGTGCCGCGAAGATATTCCTCCATCGAGTATTCGATTCCGCTCTTGCCGACCATGTCGTTCATGCCGTAGCCCTTGTCTTTGAGCTCGGCATATTCCTCGGCGTTTATCTTGCCGACGGTGCCTATAATATGCGCGGCGAGGGTGCCGTCAACAATGTGTCTGTAGGGCACGACCTCAACGTCAACGCCCTTGAAAGTCGCGCTGTTCTCTTTGACTTTTGCGACGAGCACATCGCTGACATCCTCTGCAAAAGTATAGGAATTGCTGACTCCGAAGCCGCTCAGGAGCATCTGATAGCGAACCGCCGCGATTTTCAGTCCGTCTTTGAGCGAATAGCTCGGGTCTATCTCAAACATCTCGACCATCGCGTCGTAGCAGTTCTGCGCCGTGGCGTAGGAGTTGAGATTTAGATAGTCCTTGCCTTTCATGACCTCGATTTCTTTTTCGCTGTCCGCTTTATAGACAAGCCCGCCCGAAGCGTCAATGACTATCGGCAGGTCGTTCTCCCACTCGGTATTGTTCGCTTCGAAAAGCCTGATGAGCGAGATGATTATTGAATTCCTCTCGGCGTTCTCTTTCTTCGAGGGAAAATATGAATAGTTGAAAACTATGGAGTAGCCCTGGCGGTTCTCGACTATGGGCTTGCCGTTGCGGTCGACTATCTCGCCGCGCGCTGCATGAATGGTGACGGTGGTCTGCTTCGCGGTGTTGACTGCGCTCGCATATTTTTCGCCGTCAACGAGCTGAACCTTGACGAGCACGCCGACAAAGACAAGTATGAACGCGAGTAGTATGCAGGGCAGGGCAATGCGCCTTATCGCAAGTCTCTTTGAATCCATCGGGCTTTCTCCTTTCTTTTATCTTCTTGCTTCGCTGGGCAGCCGCCTGCTGATGCCTCTTGTTATCAAAAACCAAAGCGGCGTGAATATCACCGTGTAGAGCACGCTCGGCAGGCAGAATGTGAGCAGCAGCCTGCCGCCGTGGACTCCCTGCGCGGCGACGAACACTATCCAGTAGACGAATGTATGCACAAGCAGCGCCAGCGCGGAGAAAATCAGCGCGGTGACGATGTTGTTTCTTATCATGTTGTTGACGAGCATTCCGCACACGAGACCGACTACGGTCAGCAAAATGGCGTTTATGCCCTGGGTGCCGCCGGTCACGTCGAGCACCACGCCCGCGAGCAGCCCGAGGAGCATGCCTGCAGTCTCGCGCTCAAACATCGCGATGCAGACCACCATGACCGTCACTGCGAGCTGATGCGCGCCGAACGGCTCGGGCAGAAGTCCCGGCGTGTTCTGGATAACGGCGCAGAATACCAGCAGCACAGCGAAGATAACGCGGCGGATTATAAGTCTTTTCTTTTCAGCTGTGAGACCCATAGACAAGTCCCTTTCGATAGATTTGTTACTCTGTGACGCTCGAACCCTGACCCTCGAACTCGGTGATGATAAAAACATCTGTTATTGAGGATATGTTTGCGCCGGGCTTGATTATCGCGGTCGCGGAGATGTCCGTGTCGGAGTCCTCTACCTTTGTGACCGTGCCTATAATGAGGTCGCGCGGATAGATGCCGCCGACGCCCGAGGTGCAGACGACTCCGCCGGGGGAGACCGCCGTTGAGCTCGAAAGACCCGGCATGGTGCAGAGCCCGTCCTTGGCGTATGCCACAGTTGTTGTGACAAAGCCGAGGTCGCGCGTTCGGATCTCATATGCGCTGGTGTTGACGCTCGGGTTGAGTATCGTCTTTATCGTGCACTGCGTGAGGGTCACGGAGGTGACGACGCCGACGAGATATTTGCCGTAGATAACGGGGTCGTTGACGGCGATTCCGTCATTGCTTCCGCGATTCAAAACAAAAGCGGAGAGCGGGTTCGCCGCGTCTCTGCCGACCACCGAAGCCTCGCAGAATTTGTAGTCCTTGTGGCTCTCTTTGAGCTCAAGGAACTCTTTGTATAGCGCGTTCTGGCTCTTCATCTGCTCGTAGTCAACGAGCTGGCTCTGGAGATCCTCGATTTCCTTGTTCAGCTCATCTACCTGCTTCGAGAGCGTGGCGGAGGACTTGAAGTTTATCGAGAAAGCCGAAAACTTCTGCGCCAAAAACGACGACGCGCGCTGAAGCGGCGAAAACACCGTGCTTATCACGGAATTTGCGGGCGAAGAACCCGAATGCATCGCCGCTGCCGCCGCAACGCCGATAATCAGCACGACGAGCACGCCGACAAATATTTTGAATGTTCTGGATTTGTAAAACTTCAATTGAGTCTCTCCTTTGCTTGGAAGAAGTAAGTCTATACAACGCAAAAAATCCCGCGGGTTTGCAAAAAGTATGCAGAAAGGCAGAAAAACCGTTGTGCCGCATAGTTTTTGTAAGCCTGCGAGAACGCGGGCCGTCTGCGGAAAGCAGAGCGACCCGCGAAAAGGCGTTTATTTATCGAGCGGATGCTCGAGGCAGATGCCTGTTCCGTCAACGACGCAGTCGAGCGGACTCTCCGCGACGAGAACGGGGATGCGGGTCTCGGCGGCAATGAGCTTGTCGAGACCTCTGAGCAGAGCGCCGCCGCCGGTGAGCATGATGCCGTGGTCGATAATGTCCGCAGCGAGCTCGGGGGGAGTCTTCTCAAGGGTAGCCTTGACGACATCGAGGATCTGATTGACGGAGTCGGACAGAGCCTCTCTGATCTCCTCTGCGGAGATCTCGATGTTCTTCGGCAGACCGTCCATGAGGTTGCGACCCTTGATGTTCATCGCGCCTTCGCCCTCGTAGGGATAGGCGGAGCCGATCTTTATCTTGATATCCTCAGCGGTTCTCTCGCCGATGAGCAGGTTGTATTTCTTCTTGATGTAGTTGATGATGGACTCATCAAAATTGTCGCCCGCGACTCTTGCGGAGTTTGAGGTAACAACGTCGCCCAGGGAGATAACGGCAACTTCGCTCGTGCCGCCGCCGATGTCGACGACCATGCTTCCGGTGGGCTCGGAGACGGGGAGACCCGCGCCGATAGCGGCAGCCATGGGCTCCTCAATGAGGCTGACATATTTTGCGCCTGCGCTCCTCGCGGCGTCGTTGACAGCGTTTCTCTCAACGCCGGTAACGCCCGAGGGGATGCAGATCATAACGCGGACTCTCGCGAGCGGAGCGTTCTTCGTGACCTTCTTTATGAAAGCCTTGAGCATATCCGCGGTGATGTCGAAGTCGGCGATAACGCCGTCCTTGAGGGGACGGACTGCGGTTATGGAGCCGGGAGTTCTGCCGATCATCTCTTTAGCTTCCGTGCCGACGGCAACGACTCTGGGCGGATTATACTTCTGATCGACCGCAACGACGGAGGGCTCTCTTATAACGATGCCCTTGCCCTTTACGAACACGAGGGTGTTCGCGGTACCCAAATCGATACCGATATCAAGTGAAAATAACATACTGTTCTCCTTTCAACAGTCAGAATACTTTTTATCGTCTGTTATCTGAACGAAATAGAATTGACAATTGATTCAAAATCTCCGGTGTTTGAGCCGGCTTTCGAAGTTTTGTAGGTGCAGGCATAGGTCACGCCGTTTCTCTCAAATATGGCGGAGACTATAAACGCCTCTTTGCCGTTGGCGGCGACTTTGATCTCCGTAAACTTTGCGTCCTCGCCGCAGAGGGTCTTCGTCTCGTTGTTGACCTCGGGGTTGAAGCCCTGCTCCTTGAGCGAAGAAATGACCTCGCCGATATCGGCGGCCTTGTCATCGACGCTCTTTTCGGTGTCGTAGATTATGTCGATGGTCTCGTCGCCCTTGGTGAGGGTTATAGACGAGCCGACTGCCGACATATCGTAGCCGGAGGGCTGGGTGAATGTGAAATATCTGCAATAGGCGTTCTTGCCGGAGACGAGAAGATAATCGAGCGCGATGGCGTTTGTCGCCTGCTCGCCGTTTTCGTCCTTCTTTGCCTTGCCCTTTTCGTCCGTGTCGACAATGACAATATTTCCTGCCTCGTCATAGACGGGCTTGCCGTTTTCGTCGGTCACGAGCACGCGGTCGTTGCCGTTGCTGTCGGTGACCTTGAGTCCCTTTGCTTTTGAGCAGCCGGTGAAAAGGCAGACCGCCGCGAGCATACAGATGAGCAGAGCCGAGATGATTTTCTTCATTCTTTAAGACCTTCCCTTCGTCCTTATCGTCCGAAAATTATTGCCTGTTTCAGTATAACACAGGGTATTGCACTTTTTCAAGTGCGGAATCGAAGATATGATTGACACAAAAAGGCGGTTTGAACCGTTTATCAGCCGTTGAGAGCCGCAAAATTCTCCTTGTTGCTCTTGTAGAGGTTCTTGAAGACTGCGAAGTTCTTGTCATATATAGGCTTGAGCGAGGGGTTCGGGATGAATGTCTTCTTCGCCGGGACGAGCTTCTTCGCCTCTTCGATGCTGCCTATCATGCCCAGACCGACTGCGGATATAACCGCCGCGCCGACTGCGCCGACGTTCTGCGGGCTTGCAACGACCTCGACCGTTCTGCCCGTGCAGTCCGCGAGTATCTGGCAGGTGACGTCGGAGAGAGCGCCGCCGCCGACAAAGCGGAGAACATCGGAGGTCCTGGTCTTTTTGTCCTCGGTCTCAAGGAACCAGCGCAGGTGCATGCAGGTGCCCTCAACAACGGCGCGGATGAGTTCGGTCTTGCCGGTCTCAAGGCTGATGTTGAAGAACATTCCGCGGGCGTTCGGATCCTCGAACGGGCAGCGGTTGCCGTGCAGCCACGGGGTGAAGATAACTCCGCCGCAGCCTGCTGGGGTCTTGTTTATAACATGCGACATGTAGTCGTAAAGGCTCGTGAATATGGACTCCTTCGAGGAGGCGACGTCGGTCTTCTCGAGGAATATGTCAATTTCATCGAGGGCAAGGTGATCCTTGACCCACTCGAGGCACTTGCCGGCGGTCTCAAGCTCTGCGAAGTAGTTGAGTCTGCCGTTCTGCGCGCCGATTATCGCGGCGATCATCGCGCTCGTGTCGACTATGTTCTTGTCAACAACGGTGGATACCCAGCCGGAGGTGCCGCAGTAGATGTGCGTGTCGCCCATGCCGACTGCGCCTGCGCCGACGCCGATGAGCGAAGCGTCTCCGCCGCCGCCGAATACGGGCGTGCCCTCGCACAGTCCGAGATCGTCCGCAGCCTTTTCGGTAAGACCGCCGACGAGAGCGGTGGAGTCGATTATATCAGCCATATGCTCGGGCTTGACGTTGAACATCTTGAGCATCTCGGGGCTCCAGCCCTCCTTGCCCTTGCGGACATCGTAGAGCAGAGTGCCGAAAGCCGAGTCGCGCGTCATGACGAACTTGTCGGTCATGCGGCAGATTATGTATTCTTTGACGTCGAGCCACTTGTAGGTTCTCGCGAAGTTGTCGGGCTCGTTCTCCTCGACCCATTTATATTTGTATACGGGATCCTTGACGCTCGCGGACACGGCGCCGGTTATCTGCAGAGACTTGAGAAGCTTCGGAATATAAGCTCCCGCGATCTGCGGACCGTAAGCCATGAGTTCCTTTATCTGCTTCTTTGCGCGCTGATCCATGTAGCTCATCGCCTTGCGCACAGGCTGACCGTCCTTGTCGACGAGCACAAGACCCTGCATCTGGGAGCAGAAAGAGATACCGGCTATCTCCGAAGTACTCACGCTCGTTGAATTCATGAGTCTCTTCGTGGTGTTGCATATCGCGCTCCACCACTCGTCGGGATCCTGCTCCGCGCCGCCGTCCGGATAAACGGTCAGCGAATAGCCTTCCATCTCCGCGGCGATCAGCTTTATTTCATCTTCAACCTCAAACAGACAGGTTTTGACGCCCGTCGTGCCGATGTCGTATGATAAGACGTATGTTCTGTCGCTCATTACAAATTTTCTCCCTTCGCGGCTTTTCATAAACAAAGCCCCAATCTATCCATTCAATTATATAGCAAAAAATTGATGATTACAATGTAATAGCAAAAAAAATTTAAAAAACCGCGGAGCGGCACCCGCCGCAGAAAATATTTATCTGCGCCCCAAAGAAAAGAAAAACTTTCCGAAGCCGGCAAAAAAACTGTCGATAAAAGCACCGAACGCAGATTGAAAACCGCCGCCGCGCAGACTGCACCCGTCGGGCAGCGGAGAAAAATAAAAAATTTTTGAAATAACAGTTGATTTTTGCCCCGTGTTGTGCTAATATACTATGGCAATCAGATGCGCTGCTAGCTCAGTCGGATAGAGTGTTTGGCTACGAACCAAAAGGTCAGGGGTTCGAATCCCTTGCAGCGCGCCAGAAAAAGCACTTGCATATGCAAGTGCTTTTTCTTTTAAATGTGTTTGATATTGAGCCTATAAAAAGCAAGCTTATTTTCTTTATGCGAAACTGGATTGACTTTCACTGTTTTCCGTGATAAACTTTGCTTAATTCAAGGCTCTTGGGTTTGTATGTGTTATTCCGGTTGATTTGATAAAGAATGAGGAATGGTAATGCTTTCAACGATTGAATTGTTTGCTGGTGCGGGAGGTTTGGCTCTTGGCATTGAAAAAGCCGGGTTTACTACACTGGCTTGCCTTGAATTTGATAAAAATGCCTGTGATACACTTAGAAAAAATAGACCTAATTGGCGAGTAATTGAGGATGATATAGCCAATGTATCTTGCCTTGACTTAGAAAAATACTTTTCTTTAAAAAAGGGCGAACTTGATTTGCTGTCAGGTGGAGCACCGTGTCAGGCATTTTCGTATGCGGGGAAAAAGTTGGGGCTGGAGGATGCACGCGGAACGCTTTTTTATCACTATGCGATATTTTTGGAAAAGCTCCAGCCAAAGATGTTTTTGTTTGAGAATGTTCGAGGACTTCTCACCCATGACAAAGGGAGAACATATAAAACAATTGTTGATATATTTGAACAAGCAGGTTATACCATTCAAAAGAAAGTGTTAAACGCTTGGAATTATGGCGTTGCACAAAAGAGAGAACGTTTAATTACAATCGGAATAAGAAATGATTTGCTCGATAGAATACATTTTGAGTTTCCAACACCGCATGATTATAAACCTGTTTTGAGAGATATTCTTCTTGATTGTCCGAAAAGCGACGGGGCGCTGTATTCTGAATATAAACGAAAAATATATGACCTTGTTCCTCCCGGCGGATATTGGCGTGACATTCCAGAAAATATTGCTAAAGAATATATGAAAAGCTGCTGGTATATGGGCGGGGGACGTACCGGTATATTAAGGCGTATGAGCCTGGATGAACCGTCATTGACAGTTTTAACATCTCCAAGCCAAAAACAAACAGACCGTTGTCATCCGATAGAATCCAGACCTTTTACAATCAGAGAAAATGCGAGATGCCAAAGCTTTCCGGATGATTGGGCATTTTGCGGAAGTATAAACTCACAATACAAGCAGGTGGGAAATGCAGTTCCTGTTAACCTTGCTTATGAAATTGCTTTAGAGATAAAGGAGGCTTTAAAAAACTTATGAGCTGGAATCTATCATTTATCACGGAACAAGAGTTTACGGATCATGTCAGGTCAACGATTCAAAAGTATGGTGACAAGCTGGAATCGTTTGATTTAAAAAGATTTAATCGCAACATTGTTGACCCTGTTAAGCTGATTTTTGACAAAACCGTATATCGAGCGACATGGGAAGAAATTATAAGTAATGAAATTTTTCGTCAGCGCGATAAATCCAATAATAATGATATCGGTTATCTTCATCAGCAGATTTTTCAGTATATAACAAATTGCCATGTGCCGCGGAATGGAGAGGAAGGCGGCTGGGATGTTATTTACACTAACCCCGATGGAATCGTTTTGCCGGATAAGTCGATTGTTCATACCGTATATGTTGAGATGAAAAATAAGCACAACACGATGAACTCATCCGCATCCGGAAAAACCTTTATAAAAATGCAGAATCAGCTTTTGAAAGATGATGATTGTGCTTGCTTCCTTGTCGAAGCTATTGCCAAAAAATCGCAGAATATTAAATGGGAAACTTCTGTCGATGGTCAAAGAATGGGGCATAGGCTTATTCGCAGGGTGAGTCTTGACCAATTTTATGCACTTGTAACTGGGCAGGAAGATGCCTTCTATCAAATGTGCATGGTGTTGCCTGAGGTAATTCAAAAAGTTGTAGAATCAAGTGGAAGTGAATTGGTTCCCCATGATACAGTCATAGAAGAGTTGCGAGCACTTGCCGATAAAAACAATTGCGAAAATAGCGATTTATCAATAGCAATGGCGGTCTACATGCTCGGATTTTCTACATATAATGGATTTGCAAAGTAACAACAATAAAGTAATAAATACGATTATTTCTGATAATCAAAATGATTGGGCTTAAGCTTATGATTATCAATTTTAGTCGGCACATAAAAAATTCCGCCCGGCTTCCCGGACGGAACTTTTTATTTTTATCTTATTTATACAGCGGACCGTAGGCGGCGCAGGCTCTGTAGTCTGCACTCTCGAGATCCTTTGTGCCGAACGCAGACCATGCGTGCGGACGGTAGATGTCCTCGTCGGCGACGTTGTGCATCGCAACGGGGATTCTGAGCATGCTCGCGAGCGTGATGAGATCCTTGCCGATGTGGCCGTAGCTGATAGCGCCGTGGTTTGCGCCCCAGTTCGCCATGACGGAGTAGACATCCTTGAACGCGCCCTTGCCGGTGAGTCTCGGCGCAAACCATGTGGTCGGCCAGGTCGGGTCGGTGCGCATGTCGAGCTTGTTGTGAATCTCATCGGGCAGGGTGGCGGTGTAGCCCTCGGCTATCTGAAGCACCGGTCCGAGACCCTTGATGATGTTGACTCTTATCATTGTCATGGGCATGACAGCCTGAGTCTTGAAGTGCGAGGAGTATCCGCCGCCTCTGAAATATCCGAGGTCTGCGGGGCACCAGTCGGTGGCCTTGAGCATAGCATCGATATCCTCGTCGGTGACGTTCCACCACTCCTTCATGACCGCGTTGCCGTCCTTGTCCTTGCAGACGCCCGTGGCGTCAAGCGCGGCGGCGCCGGAGTTGATGAGGTGGATAAAGCCGTCCTTTGCAACGCCCTCGGGGCGCATGCCGCAGACTCTTTCAACAGCGTCGGGGCTCCAGTATGTACGGACATCGGCGAACAGGCTCGCTCTGCCGGTGACAAGTTTTCCGAGGAGCATCGACAGACCGTTGAGACCGTCGTTCTCGGTAGCGAAGGTGAGCGGCTCTTTCTTGCCGTTCCAATCGAAGGTGGTGTTGAGCATAGCCTCGGTGAAGTCGCCGTTGGGCATGAAATCAGTCCACTGGCGCTGACCCTGGAAGCCGCCGAGAATGGCGTTGCGGCCGAGAGCCTCTTCGTGCCAGCCGTCCTTGGGTCCCGAGTGCTCAGCCTCTGCGCCGACGGGGCGGACATCGTTGAGCTTATCGTTGCCGAGCATGATGTCGCGGCAGATAAGAGTCATTTTGACGACGAACTCCCACTCCTTCTCCTTCTGCTCGGGGGTGTGTCTGATGTTTTCGGGGTTCTTGTCGAAGCCCTCGGGGCAGTTCGCCTTGACCCACTTGAGCGCGCGCTCATATTCCTCGTGGTCATAGATGCCGAGCTCGACGCGGCGGGTAACTTCGACCATGTCGACCCACTCGGCGCGGATGCCGAGATACTCCTGCCAGAAATCGGCGTCGCAGAACGAGCCTGCGATACCCATTGCGACAGCGCCTATGCCGACATAGGATTTGCCTCTGAGCTGGCCGACAGCCGCGGCGCAGCGTGCGAAGCGGAGAATCTTCTCGGCAACATCATCGGGGATGGAGTTGTCGGTGACATCCTGAACATCCTTGCCGTAAATCGAGAATGCGGGCAGACCTCTCTGCGCATGAGCCGCCATGACCGCCGCGAGATAGACCGCGCCGGGGCGCTCGGTGCCGTTGAAGCCCCAGACTGCCTTGACGGTAAGGGGATCGAGATCCATCGTCTCGCTGCCGTAGCACCAGCAGGGGGTGACGGAGAGGGTCGCGCAGACGTTCTGAGTAGAGAAGAAGTCGGCGCACTTTGCCGCCTCTGCCGCTCCGCCTATCGTGCAGGGGGAGATGATGCACTCAAAGGGAGTGCCGTCCGAATAGAACACATTTTCTTCGATGAGCTTCTTGGCGGCGAGCGCCATGTTCATCGTCTTTTCCTCAAGACTCTCTCTGACTCCGCCCCAGCGGCCGTCAATGATGGGTCTGATTCCAAGCTTTGCTTTTGCCATTTTTCAGTCATCCTTTCGATGTTGTGCTGCCACAGCGGGCGCAACACTTATTTGAGTATTTTCAAAAAGCTCTCATATGCGCCCGCCCATTTGTCGGTGTCGCACGGAGCATATTCGCGTAATGCTTCGCTGCGCGAGATTATCTCCCTCGCCTTTTTGATATCCGGAATGTCGCCGGAGCTTAAAAGCTGAACGGCGATGTTGCCGAGCACGGTCGCCTCTATCGGACCCGCCTTCACGGGGACATTGCAGGCGTTAGCGGTCATTTGGCAGAGCAGGGTGTCTTTCGTGCCGCCGCCGATGACATGAATGTCCGGATAGTCTCTGCCGGTGCATTCTTTTATCATCGAGAACGTGCTGCGGTATTTCATCGCAAGGCTCTCGTAGATGCAGCGCATTATCTCGCCGACTGTCTGCGGGACATACTGACCCGTTTTGCGGCAGAATTCGCGCACTCGTCCGGGTATATCTCCGGGCGGCGTAAACTCGGGGGAGTCGGGGTCGATGAAGCACTTGAACGGCTCCGCCGAGAGCGCCATGCGCTCGAGATCGGCGTAGCTGTATTCTTCGCCCTCGCGCTTCCACTGCCTGCGGCTCTCCTGAATGAGCCACAGCCCGATTATATTCTTGAGCAGCCCGGTCATGCCGCCGTAGCCGCCCTCGTTGGTGATGTTTATCGAGAGCGATGTGCTGTTGACAATAGGCTCGGGTATTTCCGTGCCGAAGAGCGACCATGTGCCGCTGCTCAAAAACGCGAAGCTGTCAAGCTGAGAGGGGACGGCGGTTATCGCCGACTGCGTATCGTGTCCGCACACGCTGACAACTTTAACGGGGTCGAGTCCCAGCTCTTCGCATATCTCCGCGCTGAGCATTCCGTTTTCGGTACCCGTCGGCACAATGGGCGTGAGGATCCTCGACGGGATGCCGAGGCGGTCGAGAATGTCATATGCCCAGTCCTTTGTCTTTATGTCAACCATCTGCGAGGTGGTCGCTATTGAATACTCGGTCTGCTTTCTGCCCGTGAGCATATATGCGAACAAATCGGGCATAAACAGCAGCTTATCCGCCCTGTCGAGAATGTGCGGGCGGTATTTCTTGAGCGCACAGAGCTGGAAGAGCGTGTTGAGCTCCATGAACTGAATGCCCGTGCGGGAATAAAGCTCCTCGCGGGGAACTGTTTTAAACACTTCTTCGATCATTCCCGCCGTGCGTGCGTCGCGGTAGTGGATGGGATTTTCGAGCAGGCAGCCGAACTCGTCGAGCAGCCCGAAGTCAACGCCCCAGGTGTCGATGCCGATGCTGTCGAACCCGCCGGCAAGTTTCGCCTTTGTCAGCCCCTGCTTTATCTCGAAAAACAGGCGCAGAACATCCCAATAGAGCGTGCCGTTCACGCTCACGGGGTCATTCGAGAAGCGGTGGACTTCTTCAAGGCAGATGTTCTCTCCGTCAAAATGTCCGATTATCGCGCGTCCGCTCGACGCGCCGAAGTCGAACGCTAAAACTCTTTTTTCCATTTATACAGAGTCCTCCGTTTTATTTTACAACGCCCTTTTTGAGGATGATGTTTGCGTATACGGCAGTCTCGCCGGTCGCTATGACGGCGTATGTCTTTCTCGCTCTGTCATAGAAGGCGAAGCGCTCCATGAGTTCGAAGTTCCTGTCGCCCTCGTTCGCTTTGACTATCTCTTCGTATTTGTCCCAGACTGCCGGGCGGTCTCCGTCGCCGTTGTTGTCCATGAGCGCAACGGGAGCGTCAACATAGGTGTCGAGGGGCATGAGCTTCAGAACCGCGTCGAGAACCTCGGGCACTCCGTGACCGTCGAGGCGCACAAGGCGCTGAGCTATGCTCGCCGCGGGGAAGTTGCCGTCGCCGATAACTATCTCGTCGCTGTGTCCCATCTCCATGAGGATCTTGAGAAGCTCGGGGGAGATGATAGGTGAAATATTTTTAAGCATTTTTTATATCAGTCCTTTCGGAAAAATCAGTCAATCGAATACATGCTGTAGAGCTCGCTGTATACGCCGCCCTTTGCCATGAGCTCGCGGTGGCTGCCCTGCTCGGCGATGCCGTCCTCTGTAAGCACGACTATTTCCGCCGCGTTTCTGATCGTCGTGAGCCTGTGGGCTATAGTTATGACCGTGCGCCCCTTTGCAAGCTCTTCGAGCGACTGCTGAACAAGGCGTTCGCTCTCGTTGTCGAGCGCGCTCGTCGCCTCGTCGAGAATGACTATCGGCGGGTTCTTCAAAAACAGTCTCGCGATTGAAATACGCTGCTTCTGACCGCCGGAGAGCTTGACTCCGCGCTCGCCGACATATGTGTCGTAGCCCTCGGGCAGCTCTTCTATGAATTCGTGCGCCCCGGCTCGCTTCGCCGCGGCTATTATATCTTTATCTTCGGCTCCCGGGCAGCCGTAGGCTATGTTGTCCCTGACCGTGCCGGAGAACATATAGACATCCTGCTGAACCGTGCCTATATTCGAGCGCAGCGACGCTAAGGTTATGTCGCGGATATCTTTTCCGTCGAGCAGTATGCTGCCCGAATCCACATCGTAGAAGCGGGGGATGAGATTGCAAAGCGTAGTCTTGCCGCCGCCGGACGGACCGACGAGGGCGACATTCTCGCCCGGAGCTATATGCAGGGAAAAATCGGAGAGAATCTTCTTGTCCGTGCCCTTGTATGAAAATGTAACGTTTTTGAATTCGATATCGCCCCTGACGCCGCTTATGGGCTTTGCATCCGGGCTGTCTTTTATGTCGCTGACTTCGTCCATTATTTCAGTGAAGCGCTCGATGCCCGTCATGCCGCGGTTGAACTGCTCGCTGAACTCGACCATCGTGCGTATCGCCGCGAGCAGGGTGCTGACCATGAGCAGGCTCGCCGAGAAGTCGCCGACGGTAGTCTTGCCCTTCATCATGAACACTGCGCCCACGCCGACTATTGCTATGTACATCAGTCCGTCGCAGAGTCTTACAGTGCAGTGGAAGCTCGCCATGTATCTGTAGCCGTTTTTCTTCGATTTGAAGAAGCGGCGCGAGCCTTCGTTGAATTTTTCGCGCTCAATATCTTCATTCGCAAAGCTCTTGACAACTCTTATGCCGAGCAGCGAATCTTCCGTTCGCGCGTTTATCTCGCCTATCTCCCGTCTCTGCTGCTTGAACGCGGCGCGCATCTTGCGGCGGCTGTGCGAAGTCAGAAGCATCATAAGAGGCATGAG
>DJQG01000075.1 GCA_002438685.1 Ruminococcaceae bacterium UBA6392
CGTATTGCGCCGACTTTCCCGCCGGTTGAAGAGCTTGAGCTTGCCGTTGATCTGCTCTGCACAAGCGTACAGCTTGCGGCGGCAGAGAAGCTACTCGCAGAATAATTTGATAGAAAGAGCTGTCTTTTGACGGCTCTTTTTTATTTTATGAGGCGATTATATTCAGGCTCGTCCTTCCAGATATATCTGTCCTCCGCAATTTCGATAAGACGTTCCGTGACAAGTCTGTTCTTTATGTCGTCACCGTCGATGATATAGACCCCGAGAGCTTTTGCCTTGTTATATATCGGCATGTCTTTATCTATCACATGAGTGCAGGCAAAAACCGCGTGCCCCTCTCCGCCGCTCATGCGCATAGCCTGCGGGTATATCTCGTCTATGTGCTTCATATCCGGCGCGCAGGTCTTGCAGGATATAAACAGCGGCTCGATGCCGTTTATGGCGATAACATCGATTTCATTGCTTGCCGGTCTGTATATCGTTGATCTGTCGTGCCTTATCCGGCTGTATTCCCAGTTGTATTTGACGCGCGAGCGTACACTGCTGAATTTGCCGGTGGTGACGGCGCAGAGGTGAATAAACAGCTCGAGGAACGCGCCGACATCGGTAAGATAGTGACGAAAATTTTTGTCGCAGTAGCAGAATGTGCACTCGCCGTTTTCGTGATATTTTAATTCAGTTATACCGCCGCAGCGGTCGAGCGAGTGAAGTATCTCATCATTTCTGAAAATCTGCTTGCCGTTGACGCTGATGTGCTCGGGCGCACGGACTTTCAGCGGCATATTTCCGTTTGATTCACAGGCGGGACTCACTCTCTGTAAAAATTGAACATGCGGCACCCATGAGCCTATATTTTCAAGATAGATGTTCCAGATATCGAGCACCTTTGACCAGAAAGCGCCGAAATCGTCCCTGTGTTCGCTGAAATCTTCGCTTTCGATAACTTTGCCGCCGCTGACGTTGAAGAAGTCTTCGCAGTCAAGCAGACCGAAAATATTGGCTCTCATAGCGTGCTCATACTTGCTTATATTTGCGTATTTTTTCGTTCTTCTGTTGTATGCGATAAGCGGCACTCCGAGCTTCACAGCCGCCATTCCAGCCGCGAGCAGAGCGATATCCTTGCCGCCGGTAACATCGACAACGCAGTCGGTATTTTCGGATATTATTTTTGCAAGCGCGTCATTGACCTCGTCGATATTTTCCATATCCGCGCTTATATATTCTATCTCCGGGCTTTCGCCGCGGCTTTTGAAAAAGCGTTTGTAGTCGCCGCGGCTCTCCTCAACCTGCAGCGGATCGGCACCGAAAAATATAAGCTTTTCGGGCTTGAACGCAACGGAAGCGAGCACATTCAATATCGGCGATTCGTCAAAAAGTTCGATAAGCGTTTTCATCTTCTCAGCTCCGGGTAATAAGACATCTTTTATATATTGATTATAGCATCACCGAGCTAAAATATCAATTATCTGTTTATATTGACTATACGCGATTGACTTTTGTTGTCCAAAAAATTAATATATATACATATGAGGAAAATACGGAGGAGTTATGATGAGTAAGAAAAAGCCGCTTATGGCAATGGTGTCGTCGGCATATTTTAAAATATATACAAAAAATTTTCTGACTTTCAGAAAGGGCGCTATGGGCAAGAGAGACTATGCTTGCCGCAAATATCCGGGCTATGTCTCGGTGTTCGGCTGGGAGGGAGACAAGGATGCACCGATTGCGTTCATTGACGGCTCTTATCTTCTGCGCGACAGAAAAAACACACTTATAACTTTCGGACTCGCCGATATAGACGGGAAAATCGAGTGGTTCAACAAAGAGGGTTGGCTGCCGTGCCTTGTCAGCAAATATCGCGCGGGAGGCTTTGAATGCACTATAGAAAATTTTGCGGATATTCTCGAATGGGGCAAGAAAAAGTTCGAAATCGCCTATTCGAGAATGACGCTCAAAAATATAAGCGAAAAGACCTTGAACACACCGCGCGTATCAAAACTACTCATCCCGCTCAATAAACAGCCGCATTTTGTAAAATCCGGCGAAACAGTCGTTCTTGATTACGCCGTCGGTGCAGACCGCTTCGGCGAAAAATATGCACATCCCGCAAACAGTGAAATAGCTTCTGCGGGCAGGTTCGATGAACACTATGAGCATATGAAAACCTACTGGACGGAGCGCATGGAACCGCTTGCAAAGATAGACGAACTGCCTGACAGCAAGCTTATAGACGCCTACAAGGCGGGATATGTGTATACGATGATAGTCAAGGACGGCTACGGGCTCCATGTCGGCGAGAACGGATATGACAGAGTATTCGACCATGATGTTCTCGGTATAATAGCATCGCTGATGACAATGGGCGACTTCAAATATTTTGACGAATATTCAAAGACGATTCTCAAGTTTGTTCAGTATCCCGACGCCGGGTGGAAGTTCAGCTGGCCGTATGCGCTCTATCTCCAGAAAACAGGCGACAAGAAGCTCGTCGAAGAGCGTTTCGAGCAAATAAAGACAAACACTCACAAAATATCATCCGACAGGGACTCGGACGGAATAATGAAGCGCACAAACGCTATCGACAGCAACGGACATTGGACTATCGACAACTGGTCGGCTCTATTCGGGCTCTGCACTTATAAATATATCTGCGACAGACTCGAAAATAAGTCCGAGAGCGAGTGGGCGCAGAAAGAATATACAGATCTTCTCTCGTGCGTTGAAAAAAAGCTTGCCGAAACTTCGAGTAAATATAATCTTGATTATATCCCGATATCAATGGATGAGCCGAACGAATACGGTCAGCGCAGCGATCCTCACGATGCAAACTGGGGCTCAATGCTCCTGTTCGGTCGCTGGGGCTGGGACGGCTATCTTTTCGGCGCAAAACAGGGAAGCGGCATGATAGAAAAAATCGACAGCACATATGCGCATATCTTTGAGTGTCGCAAAGATATAACGGATAATCCGTACAACTTCGGCGGATACCCGCACGGCTTCTTCTGCAGTTCATATAACGCCGGATACGGGAGCACCGCGCTCAGAGGTGAAAAATACCGTGACAGCGGCATAAAGGCATATCAGTTTATGATAGACCATGCCCAAAGCGGTCCGTTCAGCTGGTGGGAGGGTGTAGGTTATCCCGAAGCGGACGGCGGTATATGGGCGAGCGGCGGAAGCGGCTCGGGCGGCGGTTCGTGCCCGCATATGTGGGGACAGAGCACCGCGACAAAAGCCCTCTGG
>DJQG01000054.1:0-17013 GCA_002438685.1 Ruminococcaceae bacterium UBA6392
TTTAATAGTTAGTCTTTCAGAATTGAATTGATTTATTGCCTGTTCGGTGATAAAATTACTTTAGTAAAGACAAAATCCGTGACGCAGGTCACAGCAGGAGTGAAAATATGATATACACGATTGAAAACGAATTTCTTCGCGTCAGCGCGGAGGACGACGGAGCGCAGCTGAGCTCGATCGAGCTCAAGAAAAACGGAAAAGAATTCCTCTGGCAGGGCGATCCGTCAGTCTGGTACGGCAGAGCCCCGGTTCTCTTCCCGATAATCGGTCAGCTCTTAGACGGAAAATACCGCTACAACGGGCGCGAATATGAGATGCCGAAGCACGGCTTCGCGCGCCACTCTGTGTTTGCTCTCAAAGAACAGAGCGGAGATTCCATGACCTTCTCCCTCGCGTCGAGCGACGAGACGAGGAAGTGCTATCCGTTCGAGTTCGAGCTGCTGATAAAATATTCCGTCAGCGGACACACGCTCCGCTGCACGAGCACAGTCGTAAACAAGACCGACGGCGAGATGTATTTCTCGATCGGCGCGCACCCCGGCTTCAACTGCCGCGTAGGCGACGCGATAGAGTTCGAAAAAGATGAAAATCTTCGCACGATGAGAATAGATTCAAGCTCCATTCTCATGGACGAGACTTTCACGGTCGAGCTCGAAAACGGGCGCACAATAAGGCTCACCGAGCATATTTTCGACAAAGATGCGCTTATCCTCGAGGGACTTAATTCAGAGAGCCTGCGCCTCATCAGCGGCGAAAGGACAGTAAAATTTACCTTCGGCAAAGCGCCCTATCTCGGAATATGGGCGAAGCCCAACGCGCCCTATGTCTGCCTTGAGCCGTGGTACGGAGTCAACGACAGCTACGACAAAAAAGATTCGATAGCAAAAAAGCTCGGCATTGAAAAGCTCGAAAAAGGCGAAACTTTTTCGTTCGACTGGACAGCCGAGCTCGAGGGCTGAAAAATTATATCCGACTGCCGTTTTCGCGGCAGTCTTTTTTATGCCTTGAAGCGGTAGCCCGCGCCCCAGACGGTTTCGATATACTGCGGATTGGAGCTGTCCGTCTCGATTTTGTCGCGGATCCTGTTGATATGGACAGTGACGGTCGAGGTCTCGCCTATTGCGTCAAGTCCCCATATCTTATCAAAAATCATGTCCTTGCTGTAGACCACATTCGGGTTCGATGCGAGGAATGCGAGCAGGTCGAACTCCTTGTTCGTGAGCGTGACCTCCTTCTCGTTGACAAACACGCGGCGGGCGTGGGTATCTATCGAGAGTTTGCCGACATTTATAATATAATTGACCGGCTCCTCGCCCTTTGAGGTCAGGCGCTCGTAGCGGGCAATGTGCGCCGTGACACGCGCGACAAGCTCGGAGGGGCTGAATGGCTTGGTTATATAGTCGTCCGCACCGAGACCGAGTCCTCTTATCTTGTCTATCTCGTCTTTCTTCGCCGAGACCATGAGCACGGGGCACTCCTTGTGCTTGCGTATCTGGCGGCAGACCTCAAAGCCGTCAATCCCGGGGAGCATGACATCGAGTATAACGAGGTCATAGTCCGAGCCGAGTGCTTTATCGAGTCCGCTCTTTCCGTCGAACTCCATCTCAACCGTATAGCCGTTCGCTTCGAGATAATCGCGCTCGAGTTCGGCTATATTTTTTTCGTCCTCAACAACAAGAATCTTTTTGCTCATCTTTCTCTCTCCTTCTGTTTTGCCTGCGGCAAATCTATTATCACCTTGAGCCCGCCGAGTTCGCTCTCATCCGCGCGGATGGACGCGCCGTGACGGTCGGTTATCTGCTTTGTTATCGCGAGACCGAGGCCGCTTCCGTTTTTGTGACCCGTCCGCGCCTTGTCGCCTCTGTAAAAAGTTTCGAATATCTTATCGCGCTCGTCTGCCGGGACGCCCTGACCGTTATCTTCAATAGATATTTCGGTGTGTCCGTCTTCGCCGTTTCTGACGGAAAGCATTATCTTCGCCTCTCCGTCCTCCGCGCCGTATTTGCGGCTGTTGTCGATAAGATTGTTGAGCACGCGTTTGAACTGGGCGGGATCGATGTTTATCTCCCTGTCCTCGTCGCACTCGAAGTTATATATAAATTCTATGCCCGCCTCACCGAGAGTGTCGGCGGCATAGGCGGTATATTCCTCAAAGAAGTCCTTCGCCTTTATCTTTTCAAAATAGAACGGCACTTTGTCAAGGCTGAGCTTTGAGAGCATCGAAAGCTCGGAAACGAGGGTGTCCATGCCCTGCGCGGTGTCATAAATGACCCCGACATAGCGCATCTTTTTCTCATCCGTGTCGGCGATGCCGTCAAGTATGCCGGAGGCGTAGCCTTTTATAGTGGTCAGCGGGGTGCCGAGATCGTGCGAGATACCGGCGATGAGCTGCATTCTGTTCTCTTCGTATTTCTGCTGCTGCTCGACCGACTCCTTGAGCCGCTGGCGCATCTCTTCGAAATCCGCGCAGACCTGACCTATCTCGTTTTTGGAGCTGTAGGGTATTTTATAGTCGAGGTTGCCATCGCGCAGCTCATGAGTAGCAGTCTGGAGTATTGTCATCGGCTCCATGATGCTCTTGAGCATGAGGATGACGAGCAAGCCGTTTGTTATGATTATCGCAACGACCGCAACGACCGCCGCGATGACGATAATATTGTTGCCCTTTATCGGTATACCGGAGCTGCCGTTATATATGCCGGAGCTGACTATTGCATTGAGCTTTTTGTTGACGACAATTATTTTAACAATGCCCTCGCCCTCGACGGAAAAGACATCGGTGACGACTGTTCCGCTGTCGTCCGAGGTGACGAACGGGCTGTTTATATCGCTCAGGCTCTTGCCGCAGATATCAATGACCGCGCCGACCATTTCATAGACATCCGCTTCAACGGTCTTGTATATTATCTCATCGTTCGCGAGAATCATAATATCCGAGCCGTCTTTTTGGATATTGGCGCAGGCGCCGAGAACGGCGTCGCTCATTCTGTCCTCCATGCCGCTGGCGGACCTGGTTATTCCCGCTCTGAGCGGCGCGATACGCTTTTTGTCCATAGCTCCGAGCCTGTCTGTATCTCTCTTTTCGGGAGCTTTTATCTTGTCCTCAAGCGACGCGATGTTAAACTGCGTCTTGTAAAGCAGAAATGAGCCGAACGACGGGTCGAATGACATTTTCGATGTTGAAAAGTATGTTATCGACAGAGTAGTCAGCAGCAGCACCGCGGTTATAATCGCCACGGGGATGATGACCATAAGCATATTTGACAGGACAAGTTTGTTTCTGATAGACATATTTTTGAGCACGGATATTCTCCTTTTTGAAAAGGTTTTCCACCGCCGCGAATGCAGAATATCGAAGCATCTGCGGTCAAAAATAAGCTCGGTGATGATATTGAAAAACGGGTTTCGCTATGTCTTTGTCTTTTTCCTCGGCGCGGTAATATACAACCTCGTCGAGGTGATTTTCCGCGGCTACACGCACTGGTCAATGTCCGTAGCCGGCGGCTCGGTGCTGCTGATTTTTTATCTTCTGAGCGACTGGCTCGCCGCGCTCCACCCCGTGATAGGCGGCATGGTGGGCGCACTCGTGATAACCTGCATCGAGCTTATCGCCGGGGTGATATTCAACATTCTGCTCGGGCAGGACGTCTGGGACTATTCGAATATGCCGCTGAATTTTCTCGGGCAAATCTGTCTTCCGTTTTCGGCGGTTTGGTTCATTCTCTATTTCCCGGCAGAGTATCTGTGCCTTGCGCTAAAAAGAAAATTCGAGCCGAAAGAGCAAAATCAGTTCGAGGCGATGTAATCGGCGATGCCGTCTACCGTCGCCTGGGCGAGCTTCTCCTGGACGGAATCCGACCAGAGGAGCTTGCACTCGCTGATGTTGCTGACGAAACCGTATTCTATGAGCACGGCGGGGCACTCCTCGATTCTCGTCACGCGGAACGGATACATATTCGTGCCGCGGTCTATTCTGCCCAGAGTCGATGAGCCGGCGCCCGAATATATGCTGCTCTTATAAGTTGAGACTATCCGCTTATGAATAGCCGACGCCAGCGGGAACGAATACGCCTGATAGTAATATGCCGTAGTGCCCATCGGGCTTGCGCTCTCGCTCGAGTCGCAGTGGACGGCGATAAACATATCGGGGTTCTTCGTCCTTCCCATATTCGCTCGGGCGTCGAGAGAAACATATGTGTCGTTTGAGCGCGTCATAATGACGGTTGCGCCGCGAGCCTGGAGCTTCGCTTTTATCTTTTGAGCGAGGAGCAGGTTTATCTGCTTCTCGTATTTTTTGGAGCTGTTGGGGTTATATGCGCATATCGCGCCGGAATCGTTGCCGCCGTGACCCGCGTCTATCATAATGACGCTGCCGCTGAGCGACGAAGAGGGCTTCGCCTTAATCTTGAGTGTAAGGCAGCCGTCCGAAGTATAGCCGACGGAATAGCCGTAAAATCTGCCGGGAGTCCTGAGAGTCAAGCGCAAGGTCAGTGTTTTTGCCTTGCTATCCGTTATCCACTGGGCAGCGGAGACTATCTTACTGCCGGAGACATTGACTTTGCCGGCGACATTGCCGGAATGGCTGAAGGTGATATCAACATATTTTCCGTTGAACGCCGTCACGGCATAGAGCGAGCCGCCCGAAGCCTGGGACGAGGGGATATACGACTGGTTCTTGACCGCGACATTGAACGGAACCTTCCAGGTGAAGCCGAATTTAATGGTAGTCGCGTCGGAGTTCGAAGAACTCGAAACTACAGAGACTTTGTTCTGCGGAAGATTGTAGCCCTGAGCTATCAATTTTGTCTTGCTCGCGAGTATATTTCTGCCGCTGGCGAGGCGGTAATATTTGCTGCCGCCGTAAGTATATTCGCTCGAAATATAATCAAACGTTCCCGCCGGGAGCGGAGAGCTGTAAGGCACGCAGTCGTCAACTACATTCGCGGGCATAGTCTCGCAGAGCGAAGTTATCTCGCACATCTTCGATCTGCCCGCAACGCCCGCATAGGCGTAAGGAGTGAGCATCTTTGACGGGTCGAAATCGACACTGCCACCCGTGCCGCCGTCGGTAGTGTCGGACGGTTTATCGGTTGACGGATGCTCGGTGGTATCCGGCTGGGTCGGGGTCGGGTCGGGAGTCGGAATGACCGCGCTGACGCTGACGCTCGCGCCGCTCATCGTGGCGGAGAGCCCGTTGAAGCTTGCATATACTTTTATTCTTCCGAGCGACTGCACTTTTGATGTGCTCGCGGGAATTGAAATCTTGCCGCTGTAGACGGCAAAATCCGAGTTTTCGTCGAGCTTTGTGCCGTTTTCGTCCTGAACGAAATCAGACTGCTGCTTGAGCTTCACTTTCGTGCCGCCGAGGCTCGCCGTAACATCCGAGCCCTTGAGCGCGGTCGCGGTGACTGTAATACTGCTGCCACCCGGCACTTCCATAGATTTTGTCGGGGTTATCGACTCGAGTATCTTTATTTCATATGTAACGGTATATTTATGCGTCTTGCCCTTATGCTCAAAGCTGAATTCGTTCTTTCCTACCTTGAGTTCGGACTCGAACGAGAAATCGCCGTTTGCTTCGCGTTTTACATCATTGCCGTTGAGCTTCAAGGGACTCATCGGGCTGCTTGAGCCTGTAAAAGTGATTTTCGATTCGTTTGTGGTCTTCGTGCTGCCCTCAAAATTTCTGAGTTCAAAGTCCTTTTCAAACTCCTCGCGGCTGCGCTCCGCAATATACTTGAGAATCGCCGAAGCGAGTGAATTATCCGACGAGAAGAACTCATAGTCGTACATTACCGTTCCCACGCAGGAGTCGAGCGAATCGCAGGCATCGAGCTGTTCTGTTATCATCATAGCCTCGTCCGTGCCGTCGGAGGCAAAGAGATCCGCACGCACAGTCGCCGCGAAGCTCAGCCCGCTCCCGCGCGCGGAGTCGTTCACCTGCTCGAGCGAAGAGACATATTTTTCGCCAGCTGAGGACTTGTCCGCCGGGAAGCTTATAAGAAAATCCGCGAATCTCGAATCAAGCACAGCCGCGCAGTCCGCCGCGTTTGAAGCGTTGACGAAGAGCGCCGCGCTGACTTTTTTATTTTCGGAATGGAGAGTGCCGACGGCGTTCTTTCTCTGCTCGGCAGTCATATCGCCGGAGAACGCCACGCAGTCGAAGCTGCTTCCGAGCGAAGATAATTCGTCTTTTCCGAACTCGGTGCCGCCGTAAACAAGGCAGACATAGAGTCCCTGCTCCTTCGCCTTTTCTGAGAGCACAGAGAGGGCATCTACTTTCCCGTCCGAGCAGGCAAATCCGCTCTCTTCGGGGACTGCAATAAATGCCGAATCAAAGCCCTTGTTTTTTATATTCTCCGCCGCTTTCGCTATTATATCGGAGTTTGTCTTTATATCGGAAGAGGACGAAAGACCGAGTTTGTCTGTTCTGACGAAAATTGCAGAAAGCTTCGCGGGGCGCGAAGTGACGAATTGAACATTGCCGCCGTCATTGCCAGTGACCTCGGTCGTGTCCGGCTCTTTGCCGCCGAGAAAAGACAGGATTTTATCCGTTCCGACTATGCCCGCGCTCACCGCCATGCTGACGAGCAGCAGGACAGCGACGGACATTACTATTACGGCATTTCTCTTTCCCTTCGTCATTTTCTTTGCCCTCCGTCAGAAAAGTTTCGCCAAAAAGGATGCAATATCCCCAATTTATAATAAGACAGTATATATTATAACATATTTTCGAGATTTTGCATTTCTTTTTTTGCGTTTTCGTTGATTTTTCCGAACATATACGAATAGGAGAAAAGCGCGAATCCGCAATAGGCATTTAACGGACGGACGAAAGACAGCTGGCGGGCAAGAATATCACTGTTCTCCGCCCACTCGGAGTTCCCCGACCTGGCGTTTTTATCCCGCGTCCCGCACTTATATGCGGCAAGCCCCCAGATTATCCCGACGCGCCCGTCGGATATCGCAGCCCAACGCTCTGCCGTCTTTTCAAACGGCAGAGACTGATTTTCAAAGCCGAAATAGACTTGCGGGATAATATAATCGGCATAGCCCGGAGTCGAGAGCCACAGCTCGACATCCGCAAACAGGGCGTTTTCGTTGCCGTCGATATTGCCCGCGGGGCTTATCGAAAATATCTTGTCGCTGCCGTAGCTTTTAACGAGCGAATAAAGACCCGCCGCGAACGCGCTGACGCTGTCGCGCCGCCACTCGTTGAGTCCTTTATCCCCGCCGCCGGAGACATAAGCTTCGTATTCCGCGCGGTCTATGCTCTCGTCGCGCGTGGGGTAGAAATAGTCGTCGATATGTATGCCATCGACCTCGTAGCCGCCCAAAATTTCGCGCACGCCGTCATATATCAGCGCGTGGACATCGGTCGACGCGGGGTCAAAATATATTCCGTTTTTGAGCTGGACAACGGCATCCGTGCCGATGAGCTTTTTCGCCGGACTTCCCTGCGGCAGAGAATCAATATTATCGGACGAGCTGACGCGAAACGGATTTATCCACGCGTGAATTTTGAGCCCGGCTCTATGAGCGCATTCGACCATCACTTTCAGCGGGTCGAAGCCCGGGTCACTCCCCTTGCAGGAATATTTTGACCACGGGAAAAGCTTCGACGGATAGACGGCATCGGCAAAGGCGCGGACATGGACAAAGACTGTGTTGAGCTTCATATCGGCGACATTACGGAACATATCCTCCGCCCGCTCGCGAAATTCTTCTTCGCCCCGGGCTGCATCCGGCAGCTCGTAGCAGCTTATCCACACGGCGCGAATCTCATCGGATTTCGGAGTATAAACGGCGGAAGTTTCTGCTGTGCTATCGCTCGTCTGTTCCGGAAGTTTTGCGGGAGTCCGGGCGCATGAGCAAAGCAGGCAGAAAAGAACAATGCAGGCAAAAAGGCGTTTCACTTTTTATTTCTCCTTTGTTTTTTGTCTGCTATATATCTATGCGTGTCCCGCATAAAAAAGTCAGAAGCCGCTGCAAAACACAGCGGCTTCCGAAAAAATATATTTTATTTTATATTCCCGTCAATGACATCGCGCAGGCTCACGACGTCGAGATATTCGTTGATGACGCGCTCGAGTCCCTGCCAGAGCGGCAAAGTCAGGCAATCCGCGCAGCGCGGGCACTCGTTCAACTTACTGTCGAGGCACGCCACGGGAGCAAGGCTGCCCTCGGTGAGGCGCAGTATCTCGCCAACGGGGATATCCTCCGGCTCGCGTGCAAGGCGATAGCCGCCCTGAAATCCGCGCGAAGTCTTCAAAACCCCGTCGCCCGTTAAGGCGGGCACGATCTGTTCGAGATATTTTTTCGATATATCCTGCCTTGCGGCAATATCCTTGAGGGCAACGAAGCCGTCGCCCTGATTTTCATACAAATCGATAAGCAGACGCATGGCATAACGTCCCTTTGTGGAGATCTTCAATCAAATCCCCTCTTTTTGGCGAGTATAGCACAAATCCCGCCGATTTTCAAGCAATCAGTCGATAACGACCTCTCTGTGCAGCTCGGACGAGTCATATATCGCCTGCATTATCTTGGAAGTTCCGATAGCGAGATCGATATCGGCGCGGTTATGCTCATGATTTATAACGCAGTCGACAAACGAATTTATCTCCGCCTCATAGAAATTGTTCGTTCTGAACTTCGGCTCGCTGCGCATGAGCATGCCGTTCTTGACGGAATAGATAACAAAGCCCCCGCCGTATTCGAGCCTTATGCCCGCCTTGTCACCGATGAAATCGATATATGTCTCATCCTCGCCGATATTCTCCGCCCACGCGCCGTTGAAGGTTATGGTCGGGCCGTCTGTTCTGACAATGCCGGTGACGGAATCGTCAACGTCGAAAACGCCGTCCTTGTCGGCGGTATTCTCAGCCCACATGTTCGTATAGACATAGTCTTTTATGTTCTTGCCGAGCTTGCAGAACGCCTCGCCCGATGCGGTCAGGGGCTTTGGCTCGCCGCAGCAATAGAGAATGAGGTCGAGATAATGGACGCCCCAGTCTATCAGCGCACCGCCGCCGGACGCCGCCTTGCGTGTAAAGTCGCCGCCGATGCCGGGAATGGAGCGGTTCGCGCGGAAGCTCGCATAGACATGATATACCTCGCCGAGCTCGCCTGCGTCTATAAGATCCTTTATATGATTGACAGCGTTGCCGAAGCGGTTGCACACGCCGATGCTGAGAATTCTGTCCGTCTCATGGGAGACTCGCTGCATCTCGAGCGCCTCGGAGAGCACGCGCGCGGCGGGCTTCTCGCTGAGGACATCCTTGCCCGCTCGCATGAAGTCTATCGCTATGACCGAGTGCAGGTCGTTGTGGGTGCAGACGGAAACTGAATCGAGCTCGGGGTCGTCAAGTATCTCGTGATAGTCATAGACCGCTTTTCCGCAGCCGTATTTTTCGACCGCAGCGTCCGCTCGCTCGGGGATAATATCGCAGAAATACTTTATCTCCGCCTTTTCGTTTTTCATATACGCGGGGATATGCGCAGAGTTCGCTATCGCGCCGCAGCCGATTATCGCAACCTTGATTTTTTCTGACACTGAAACTCCTCCGTTTCAAGTTTATTTATCCATATATAATAATACCAAGACGGGCGAAAAAAGTAAACTCCGACATAAAAAATATATACTTTTTTATTTTTTCGTTTAAATCGGACATTTTTCGCTTATTTGTTTCTTGTCTTTCCTCGGCGCAGGTTATATAATATGATTACATAATTGTTTCAATTTTTATCTGGAGATGATGAAGTGAGCAAAGTATCCGATTTTCTCAACTCAAAAATCGTCAAGAGCGATGTCGGCGAAGAAACCGTACTGACCTGGAAAGAAACGCTCTCTTATGCCCTCGGTCGCGGCGCGCAGGGCATGAACACGAGCATGACAAGCTCAAAGTACATAAACTTCTTCCTGACCGACGTTCTTTTCAAGAAGCTCCCGAACCCCATGGGCGTTGCGTCAAAGATCAGATTTTTCTGCGGCATCTTCGACGCGATAAACGACCCGATGATGGGCGTTATCGTTGACAAGACGAGAACGAAGACCGGTCAGATGCGACCCTATATCAAATGGGCACCGCTGTTCGTTTCGCTCGTCATGGTGCTGTTCTTCGTCGGCAGCGCAAACGCGAGCCCCGTGTTCAACATCATTTACACGACCTTCCTTTTCGTCATGCTCGACGTCACCTACACGGCGTTTGATATCCCGATGGGCGCTCTCGCCTTTTCGATAACACCGAGCGGAATCGAGCGAACGAAGCTCTTCGGAGTCAGCTCCATAACCCGCTCCGTTGTCGGCGCTCTGCCGCAGGTTTTCGTCGCTGGCGCTGCTCTGCTCCCCTATTTCAAGAATCACACCCCGCAGGCTTATCTGACCTCCGCGATAATTTCCGCCGTATTCATAGTCGTGCTCACGCGCCTTACATATCACAACACTCACGAGCGCGCTCAGCACCAGTCCGACACGCCGAGCGTCAAGGAGTGCTTCGCGCTCCTGTTCAAGAACCGTCCTCTTCTCATGCTCTTCTTTGCGAATATTTTCTTCCTTATCTGCAAGATACCCGAGCAGATCTCGTTCTACTTTGTCGCCGACCTTCTTTTCAACAGAAAATATAATGTCTTTATCGATGTTATCAAATTCCCTGGCTTCCTGCTCGCGGGGATTCTCGTGCCCAAGATAGTCGAAAAGCTCGGCAAGCGCGCGGACTCGCGCAGATTCTTCCAGATCTGCTGCGTCAGCGCAATAGTGCTCCACCTGCTCTTCGCGCTGACCACCTACGGCGGTCTTGTCAACAAGCCCGCAGGCGAATCCGCCTCGATATTCACGGCTATTCTTGTTATTCTCTTCACGGGTCTTACCACCATCCCGCTTGAGTTCAAGAACCTCATGCAGAAAGAGATGGAGGCGGAGACGGTCGACTATATCGAATGGAAAACAGGTCGCCGCGTTGAGGGCATCATGCTCTCGATAATGAGCTTCACGGGAAAGATCGAAAACACCTTCGCTTCGTCCATCGGCATCGCCATTCTCGGCGTTGTGGGCTATGTCAGCCACACAGAAGGCTCACTGATCCAGAACCACAACACCAATCTTGCGCTGTTCGCAATGACAACGATAGTCCCCGCAATAGGCTATCTGCTCATGCTCATACCTATACACTTCTATAACATCACCGGCGAGGGACACAGAAAGATGATGTCCGACATCGCCGAACGCCGCGCATCGATAGCAGCCGAGACTGCCGCCGAGATGCAGAGCGCAGGAGAGACAAAATGAACCCACGCTTCGTTTTCATAGCCGACACTCACCACTTCTCGCGCACCCTGTCTGACGGCGGCGAGGCATATGCCTACCGCAGCGGCTCGGATCAAAAGTGCCTCGAAGAGACGGGCGAGATAATCGACGCGGCTTTTGAGAAGATACTTGAAGACCCGCCCGCTGCAGTGATGATAGCCGGAGATTTGTCCGACGACGGAGAGCGCATATGCCACGAGGAGTTCCGCGAAAAGCTGCGCGAGCTTCAAAAGCGCGTTCCCGTATATGTTATAACCGCGACGCACGACTGGTGCTGCGACGAGAATCCGCGCAGATTCACGGGCGGCGAAGTCACAAACGACGTTGAGACAGTCCCGCACGAGGAGCTGAGCGAATTCTACCGCGAATTCGGGCTTGACCGCGCGATAAGCTCATATAAGACGCATCTCGGCATATACTCATATGTAGCGCAGATCGCCGACGGGGTCCGTCTGCTCGCGCTCAACGACGACCAGAACGGCAAGGGGCGCGCAGGCTACACTCCCGACCACATGGCGTGGGTCGAGGAACAGATACGCAAGGCAAAAGAGGATGGTCAGCTGATGATCGGCATGGAGCATCACCTGCTCATCGCGCACATCCACCCGTTCATCACGAGCGGTCACTGCGTCGGCGACCGCGAAGAGGTTGCCGCGAAATTGGCGGACGCAGGGCTTCGCTATATGTTCGTCGGTCACTCGCATATTCAGAGAATAGATACATTTGTATCGCCCTCGGGGAACCCGATAACGGAAGTGAACATAGGCTCGCTGTGCGGCTATCCCGCGCCGATAGTCAATGTCACTGTAACAGACGACAACCGTCTGCACATAGTCACGGAGCATCTTGAGAGCTTCGAGGGCGCAGATGACGCACAGGAGTTTTTGAAGGCGCACGCGGTGCAGATGATAGACCTGCCGCTCAAGGGTATACTCGAGAGCCGCGAAGAGTTCGGCAAAAGGCTCGACGCGCTCGGCGCAAACGGCAAGAAGCTATCGGCGCTGCGCCCGATAGCAAAGCCGATTGCAAAGCTGCTGCTCGAATCCGATGTGATGAGCTTCTACAAAAAAGTGAACCGCCTGACCTTCGGCAAAGTGCTCCGCAAAGAGGACGCCGAAGAACTCGCGGACATGAAAGTTATCGACATTGTTCACAACGTCCTGCTCTCGTTCCTCGACGGCGGCATGAACAGAGTCGACAGAGACAGCGCGTACTACCGCCTCGTCACCGGGACGATATCGATTCCCTCGCGGATAATGAAAAACAACTCGCTGTTCAGAAAGCTTAATGAGTGCGCCGACGCGATACTCACGGGCAGCGACCCCGACCCCGAGGATGCAATAATATAAAAAAATACAGGGCTTCCGTAAAATTTGGAAGCCCTGTTTGATTTTCTGCTGTCAATGGAAATCCCACGAATCGATATCGGCATAGACATCGTTGATATGATTCGCGTTGCCGTATTTCAGCGTGCGCGTATATATCGCAAGCCCCGAACGGTAGCAAAGCGGGACGAACGGCATATCGGCATTGAATGCATCTATAAATGTGTTCACATCGGATGAGCCTGCGAGGAATGCCGTATACGCAGTGCTCGCGGCGCCCGAAGTGTTGATGCCGTAAGCCACGCTGCCGCCGCTCTTGAGAAGCGGCGAGAGGCTCATATTCTCGGTGAGCTTGACCTCGCCTATATACATATCATATTTGCCGGACGCGACCGCCGAGCGGTAATCTTTTTCGCTCAGCGCGCTGACGGTAACGGAGATTTTGAGCTTTTCGAGCATCTCTTTTATGCTCTGCGCCGCCGCCGATTTGAAGCCGTTATCTTTATTGACAACTATCTTGAGAGTGAGCTGTTTTTTGTTTGCGTCCTCGCGCACAGCGTCATCTTTCGAAGTGTATCCTGCCTCGTCGAGCAGCTTTCCCGCCGCATCAAGGTCGGTTTTGACCGTATAATCCTTGCCGGAGATAACATTCCAGTCGGGGTTGAACGGAGTATACGCCGCTTTTGCGTGACCCTGGAACGACTCGTCGGCGAGCTTCGCCCTGTCAATGGCAAGCGTGACCGCCTGACGCACCTTCTCGGATGAGAGCGCGGAGCTGCTCTTGTTGAAAGCGAGATAGACTAAATTATTCATCAGGATATCCGCGACCGACGCGGAATAGCGGGTATAAGAGCCGCCGCGCAGATCGTCAAAAGCGAAGCTTATATTGCCGATGGCGAGGGTATATTTGAGCATGCTCAAATCTTTGACGTCATAGAGAGTGATGCTCGTTTTCTTCGGCGAGAAGTTGCCGCGCGCGCTGCTCGCTTTGAGATAGCCGACGCCGTTTTCCGAAGAATATGTGTATCTGCCTCTGCCCGCCGCGCCGTCCTCGGTCGAGCCGCCCTTTGTGACGGCAAAGGTCAGGCAGTTGACGGCATACGGATCATCATCGGCGAGAGAAAACACGACGCTGTTTCCGCTGACTTTTGCGCTGCTGAAATTCGCAAGCTGAGTTTTATATGCGGGCGATTTCTTTGCGCTCTCAAACGAGGCGACAACATCGGAAGCCGAGACGCTCGAACCGTCCGAGAACTTCGCGGACGCAAGAGAGATCGTCAGGGTTCGACCGCTCCGACTGTAATTCGACGCGAGAAGCGGTTGAGAATTGTAATTTTTATCGAGAGCGAACAGACCGTCATATATAAGCGGCATCAGCTGCTGATTGAGCATACTCGTTGCCGTAAAGGGATTGAGCTTGTCGCCTTTTGAATATGGCAGCTTGAGAGTCTGCACCGCTTCAACCGCCTCGGGCGGCATGGTGGTTGTCTCGTCCCCGCCGTCCTTTTTGTTTGAACAGCCGCCGAATGCGAAAGAAAGCGCAACCGTCAGCACAAGTACCACCGCTGCGGCGCGGATAAATTTTTTCTTCATACTTATCTCCTCTCGGGGAAAGCGTAAAGTCATATTACTTTACGTTATTTTATCAGATCTTTGATTATCTCGCCCGCCATTATCATGCCTGCAACGGGCGGAACAAAAGATATGCTCCCGGGCAGTGCCCTGCGCGAGGTCACTTCGGCGGTCTCATTCGGCTTTATCGGCTGCTCGGGCGACCAGACGACTTTCAGGTGACTTATGCCCCTGACTTTCAGCTCACGGCGCATCACGCGGCACAGCGGACAAACCGAAGTTTTTGTGATATCCGAGACCCGAAAAAGCGTCGGGTCGAGCTTATTCCCCGTGCCCATGCACGATATCAGCGGTATCCCCCGTCTCTGCGATTCGACGGCTAACGACAATTTTGCCTGAACGGTATCGACCGCATCAGCCATATAGTCATAGCGGTTCACGAAGAAATCCGCAGAATTTTCTTCGAGATAGAACCCGTCGATAATATTCACCTTGCAGTCGGGATTTATATCTTTTATTCTCGCCGCCGCGACCTGAGTTTTTTTCATTCCGACCGTTGTAGAGAGGGCGTATAGCTGGCGGTTGATGTTGGTAATCGCAACCTCGTCATTGTCGATAACGGTCAGCTCGCCGACTCCTGCACGGGCGAGCGCCTCTACGGTATAAGAGCCGACGCCGCCGAGTCCGAACACCGCAACATGGCAGCGGCTCAGTTTCCCGACCGACTCCTCACCTATGAGCATTTCACTTCTTGAAAAGCGCGAAAGATCCAAAATATCTGCCTCCGGTAGTTTCTTATGGGATTATTGTACACCATGGGCGAAGATTTTGCAATTTTTTATTGATAAAAGCGCGGTTGCGGTTGTTTTTTTGTCCGCTAAAGGTTATAATTAAATGAATATCAATCAAAATAAAGGATGTCATTTGAAATGAAATTAGGAATAGTAGGTCTGCCGAATGTCGGCAAGAGCACACTTTTCAACGCCATCACAAACGCAGGCGCGCAGTCCGCGAACTATGCGTTCTGCACCATTGAGCCGAATGTCGGCGTAGTCGCAGTGCCGGACGAGCGGTTGGACAAGCTCGCCGAGATGTATCACCCGGACAAGATAACCCCCGCAACGATTGAATTCGTTGACATAGCGGGTCTTGTGCGCGGCGCATCGAGAGGCGAGGGTCTCGGCAACAAGTTCCTCTCGCACATAAGAGAGGTCGACGCGATAGTACATGTTGTTCGCTGCTTCGAGGACGACGACATTGTCCATGTTGACGCGACTATCGACCCGAAGAGAGACATCGAGACGATAAACCTCGAGCTCATTCTCTCCGACCTTGAGATGGTCGAGCGCAGAATAGACAGAGTCGCAAAACAGGCAAGAAACGACAAATCCGCAGCCGCCGAGCTTGAGTTCCTCAAAAGACTCAAAACCGAGCTTGAGAGCGAAGTGCCCGCGAGAAATGTCGAGTGCGACGAAAACGAGCGCGAATTTTTGGCTCAGATTGCCCTGCTCACCGCGAAGCCCGTAATATATGCCTGCAACATGAGTGAAAACGATTTTGCAAACAATATTGATACAAACCGCCACTATCTCGCTGTTAAAGAAATAGCCGCCGCAGAGGGTTCGGAGGTTCTGCCGATCTGTGCGGAGCTTGAGGCGGAGATAGCCTCGCTCGAAAAAGAGGAGCGAGAGATGTTCCTTACCGATCTCGGAATCGAGAAAGGCGGACTCGATCTGCTCGTCCAGCGCAGCTATCACCTGCTCGGTCTTATCTCATATCTGACCGCCGGCAAGCCCGAGGTCAGAGCCTGGACAATAACCCGCGGCACAAAGGCTCCCCAGGCGGCAGGAAAGATCCACTCCGACTTTGAGCGCGGATTCATACGCGCCGAGGTCATAAGCTTCGACGATCTCATCGCCTGCGGTTCGCTGACCGCCGCAAAGGAAAAGGGTCTTGTCCGCGGCGAAGGCAAAGAATATGTCATGAACGACGGCGATGTCGTGCTGCTGCAGAACGTCCGCTTCAACCCGGAAGAGACCAGCAAGGATCCCGAGGAGCGCGCCGCATACGCCAAGAAGATCGCCGCTCTCGGCGAGGTCTTCGTGTCCGACGGTTTCGGTGTCGTCCACCGCGCCCAGGGCTCCAACTACGACGTCGCCGCCGACCTTCCGTCCGCTGCCGGCCTGCTGGTCGAGAAGGAAGTCAAGGCGCTGTCCCGCGCGACGGTGAACCCCGATCGTCCGCTGACCGTGGTGCTCGGCGGCTCCAAGGTCTCCGACAAGCTCGGCGTGATCGACAACCTGCTGGACAAGGCCAACCGTCTGGTCATCGGCGGCGGCATGGCATACACCTTCCTCAAAGCCGAAGGCTACGAAGTCGGAACTTCGCTCGTCGATGACAGTCAGATCGGATACTGCAAAGAAATGCTCGAAAAGGCGAAATCGCTCGGCAAGAAAGTATATCTTCCCGTCGACGTCGTAACCGCGAAATCTTTCCCCGATCCCATCGATGCCCCCATCGAAACTTCGATGCACGACGTTTCGGACATTCCCGCCGACGAAGAAGGGCTCGACATCGGCGAAAAGACGAGAGCGCTTTACGCTGAAGTCGTCAAGGGTGCAAAGACGGTCGTCTGGAACGGACCTATGGGCGTTTTCGAAAATCCCATTCTCGCTGCCGGAACGAACGCTGTTGCCAAGGCTCTTGCCGAAGCAAAGGACGCAACGACCATCATCGGCGGCGGCGACAGCGCGGCTGCGGTGGATCAGCTGGGCTTTGCCCGGAAGGTCACCCATATCTCCACCGGCGGCG
>DJQG01000054.1:17068-17244 GCA_002438685.1 Ruminococcaceae bacterium UBA6392
TGAAAAAGAATAATTTTCGTTCTTTCTCGTCTGAATAACGTTGAATCCAAAAGGTCGAATATCCGTTTCTGCGGGTATCCGACCTTTTTTCGTTCCGAAACGCTTTTCCCGCGCGATTACCTTTCCCGTGATCGTTCTTTCCGCTCTTATCCATCGGTTTGCCGTTCCGCCCGCTG
>DJQG01000102.1:0-23147 GCA_002438685.1 Ruminococcaceae bacterium UBA6392
CCTGATTTTTCAAATGCCATTAACCTGCGTCTCATCCGCCCTCACCGACCTTCTGCGCGATAACCACGCCGTCTTTGATCGACATTTCCCATGTCTCGCCGTTCTTGAAATCCGGCGCCGAGCCGATATATCCCGTGCCCGCGGGCAGAGTGACCGTGATATCGCCGCTCGCCGCGAAGCTCAGGCGCATCCAGCACTCAAACTTCGCATCCTCGGGATACTGAACCGTCAGCGTCTGAAGTCCCGTCATGCGGTATTCCGCATTGTCGGCAAGCGTCGCGGACACCTGCGCGGTGCTGTAGGTATACTGAGTGGGCGCATAGTTAATGTCGGACGCGTTGTATTGCAGCTTACCGTCAGCGGCGGAGAGCAGGTCGAGGACGGTCTTGTTGTCGTGCTCGTGTGCCTGCTCCAACGCCGGACGCCAGCCGTCCATAACGGTCTGCAAATCAAATGTAACTGTGCCTGTCGCAGTTGGAACATCACACTGGATGTATTTTGCAAACATACCGGCAAACGCATAATACATTGCAACATCAAGTCCGCTTTTAACTGTGTCAGACTCAAGCTCGATGTCCGGAAAATCGCCCTGAACATCTTCCGACAGCGTGTAGCTGATGTCCTCTGCCGTTGATGCGCCATGAGATGGTTTTCCGGTATCCGTGTTTCCGATAAACCAGTTACCGTTATCACCAATATGTGGTGTAACACCATCAGCACCCGCCGCACCGGGACTTCCGTCTGCCCCATCCTTGCCGGGATCTCCTTTATCACCCTTTGCTCCCGATTCGCCCTTCGGTCCTTTTATATTAACCGCCGCGGGATTGTCCTTGCCGTCCGCATTCGTCCATGAAAGCACTCCTGCGTCGCTGACGCTGGGCGTAAATGTCGTTCCGTCTTTCAGTGCGGTTGCCTTTTTTATAGCTTCTTCCAACGCTGTGTATTCATTTGTTGATTCAATCTCAGAGTCAGAGTATATGATATCTGCAACTATAATCTCGAAGCGCGGTGTTACGAGAACCTGCCCCGATTTGCTCGTTAAAGTAATTTCACACGTCACCGTCCCCGTCGCAGCTATCGTCTGCGTTGTGATAATATATTCCAGCCTATCCTCGCACACAGTACAGCTGTTGAACATTACCTTACCGTCCGGCTTTTCCGCTCGCAAAATTGCCGATGCGATATCGCTCATGTTGAATGAACCTGCGGTCGACGATAGGTATATATTTATTTTTCGACTGTCAGAGTCAGCCTTTTTCACGATTGCCTGACCCTGCAAGCCGGCTTTCATAAGATTCAGCTTTATTCTGTGCTCTACACGTTCCATTCGGTTCACCTCTGATTTAAGTATAGCAAAAGGCGGAGAGTATTTCTCCCCGCCTCGCTGTCACTTTGTCATTTCTTTAATCCAACGCTGAAATGTCTTATCATCATACCCTATGTTCAGCTCATAGAGCATCTGGCGCGTCCGGCGCATGCCCTCCGTATCATTGTTTTTGTACATTTTCTGATACTCGGATTTGAGGTCTTTTGTCAATGCCTGGCGGATTGTCTTATCCTCTTTGCCGTTTACTCGCAGGTATTCGACTATCTCTTTTGCGGATGAAACATCAGAATTTTCAAGCGCCTTTTGGAGATCCTTATACTCATAAAGTTTTTTCTCTTCGGCCGCTTTATCCTGTTCTGCTTCGGGATCAAGCCCTGCAGCAATCTCATCTATTATCCTGTCCACTTCATCTTCATCATACCCGCTTTCGAGCAAAGCTTCGAGCTTGCCGCTGAGTGCGCTGTCGTCTCCGTTACTTTTTGCCTGCGCCGCAGCCGTCTGCATTGTCATATAGTTATTGATTGCTTTTATGACCGCATTTGACGGATATCCTTCAGAAACCAGCTCTTCATATATTTTTTTATATTCTGAGATGTTTCCTCTTTCGCGCGCCTGTGCAGCCTGCGCGATTCGAGGTTCAGACTTCACCAGATTATTCTTAACACCGTTCTCGAGCTGCTGCGCGGTATAACCCTTTTTGATAAGCTTATCGTATTGCTTCTGATATTTTCCCTCGGCAATCGAATTGTATAACTTTCTGTATTCCGTGGAGCTTGCTTCCCTGCCGAGGTTGTCAGGAGAGAAGAAATTATACAAGCTTTCAAAAGTGCGCATCGTGTTCGCTATCGGCAGACCGCTGACCTTTGAAATTCCCTTTGCGCTGCTCATCATCAGCTTCCAGATATCCGGATTTTTCTTCTCGCCGCTGAATACTTTCTGCCACGATTCGCAGGACTGAATTAGTTCTTCGATACCCTCGATATCCATGCGGCTCGCAGAATATCCGGACAAGATTGAGAGAATATCTCCGACATACGGCACGGCTGAAAACGGATTGATTCCGTCAAGTGTGTTGCCTCCGAATGCTTCAAGATAAAGTTCAAGCCATTTCTTCTCATCATCATCGTTGCGAAACGCATCTGCTATCGACGCTATTCCGGCAGTCAAGACGCTTGTCGCGATATGTACCGCAGCAATACGCGCTATATTCTTTGCCTTTGCCTTTTTACTGCCGGGATCAGCATTGTTATAATCAACCAATGCATTGCGGAGCATGTTGTACGACTTCGTCGGCTCGGCTTTAAAGGCACTAAGCATCTTCGAGAAAGAACTCGTACTGCGCATAAACTGGCTTCGATGCAGAAGCGAATCAACGACCTGGGTTTTATCAACCACCTCGCTGAGCCTGTCTGAGACTGCCTGCGTGAATTCTGCAGTTCCCTCTTTGAGGTCAGTTTTGTCTTTGACTTCCGCCTTGCACGCATTCCACAGCGTTCCCCATGTCAGTTCATCGCCGACTCCGGCCAACCGCATAGACTTTTCGCGGATCTTATCGACGACCGTCTGCTGTCCGGTTATAAGCTGCTTCATCGTTATGCCCATACTCGTCTCATAGAATCCCCAGCTTTTCCATTTTGCAATCGGGCAATTGTCTATCGCCTCTTTACTTGCCGGCTTTGACAAAAGCCCTTTGAGCAAATATTTCGGGTTCATTACTGCCGCTGCTCTGAGATATGCCGTAGGCTGCTGAATGGCGACCCTGATGTTTGCTCCGACGGCAGCTACTTTAAAGTTGCGTATCAGTGCTTCCTCGCCCGCTCCCCCTGCATATTTATTGTCTGCACTGCCGTTAATATCAAGAATCAACTTTTCGAAATATGCTTTCGCATCATTGCCGAAAGCTCTTTCTATAGACTGCTTCGTGCCGGATATGGCTATATATCCGTCGTCCTTTTCCTCGAAGCTCAGGGCATTATACCATTTCATCGCGTCGGTTACCGGCACCGCATATGCCGAATATGCGCTCATTTCGGTGATGTGCTTTGTAAAGGTATCGAAAGCGCCTTTTATAAACAGTCCGTTACTTGCATTTCGCTGGACGCTCTTTGTCGCGCCGATGTTGACGAGCTTATAGAAATTGCTCTGAGTCTGAACCGCCCCGTCCTCCGCGTTCATCGTCCGCACGGAGTTTTTGTTGACCTGTATCGGCCAGTAATGCTCTTCGGTAAACTTTCTGTAGCCGTACAGTGTCATTGACGCTTTGTTGCCCCAATCAGCAACATTTCCGCTCAAAAAGCCCTGCATTTTCTCTGCAACCTGCTTTTGCTTCGGAGTCAGAGAGTCGATTATCTTTCCAAGGTCTTCCACTGTCACCTGCACAGCCTTAGCGTATGTTTCTTCGCCCTTACCGAACTGCTCCTTGATTCGCATTTTCGCCTCTTGCCTTGAAGTGTCCAGAGGACGGATTCCGCCGAGAAGAAGATGATCCCGTGCCTGCTCTCGTTTTGAGAGATTATACAGTTCCATAATCTGTGATACCGTCAATGTCAGTTCTCCGCCTTCGACCTTAAAGGTCTGCTTCGAGTGTTCCCAGTCCTGTATTTCCTTCTGGCTGACAATAGACTGCATAAATTCATTCGCATTGTCTATCATTTCCACTCGCTCATCGAAGCCGGAACGAATGGATTTGAAAACGGTCTCTGCTGCCGGTCCGAGCTGATGGAAGAAGCTAAACGAGTCAAGCATATTCACATTCAGCTGCTTATACCCAACCTTTACCTTGTCCTTGAAGCTCTTGCGGCTGTCCATCTCATGCACGCTCGCATCGGCGATTGCCTGAACTGTCCCATAGCGGCTGTTTGCAAGCAATTCGTTTGCTCTCGTTATTCCGCCCTTTATCTGCTGCATAACAGTTTCAAGCTCGGCGAGTCCCTGCGCGTCCATATCCTTTATGGAACTGCCCTTATACACTTCAAGCAGCGTTGTCATCATCGGCATAAGATCCGGGTCGAGGTCTGCCAGGAACTGCTGATACTGCGGGTCATTTCCCTGCTGCATTTTACGCAATTCTCCCTGCAGCTCCGACATTGATTTGCGCCACTCAAACGCATCCTTTGACTGACTGTTCCCGTAGACATCAAGAGATACCAGGAACTCTCCGAGAGCCGAACGCAGAGCTTCCGGCACATGCTGAGTCTTGTTCGGATTCTGCAGGAACCTGTTAAGAGTCTTCGCAGTTCTCTCAATGCTCCGTTTACTCTTTGCCATAGCATCTTTACGCAGCCATTCGCGGCGATCCTCGAATGTGCGCTGTTCATAGAGCGCCTTTTGCTTTATGAGTTCCTCCGAAAGCTTATTACGCTTAGCGGCTTCCTGCTCTTTGATTTTTTCAATGCGTTTGTCGTATCTGTCGCGGTATTCTTTCTCAATCTTCTGCCGTAGCGTCTTGAGCTCCGGAATGTCGTAATACTCCTCATACAAGCGCATTGCAAGGTCATAGCTCGCCGTGTCTATATCCATGTCGAAAGAACCGTCGTAGAACGGATTTTCATAGAACGGTTTTATGGTTTCGAGTGCATTTACGAGCGTCTGCACCTGCTCAAGCTCGTGCGTGTCCGGTTCAAAGAACTCAGGCCAAAGTTCGGACATCTCGCCCCAAAGAGAATCAAGCGTACTGCCTTCCTCTGAAAGCCTTATCTTTCCGAAGTTCTTTCTTCTGAAGTTCTCATAGCTTCCGTAGTAATAGGCTATCTCTTTTTTCTGCTGTTCGCTGAGTTTTATTTTCGTGCCCTTCGCATATTCACGCAGCGCACTGTACTGTTCGGACATATCGGTGTTCAGCACTGCGCTCTCCTCAAGCACCGCCTTCGCAACTTCCGCAGTTCTCGCAATAACTTCATCATAAGTTATGCCGTCGTCCATATTGGCAAGTGCTTCAAAGATATTTTTGAGGTTTTGCGTCAGTGTTTCGGCATTATACTTGCTGCTGTATTCCTTGAGCACTTTTTTCGAAAGCCTGCGTATTGCCCGCTCATCAAGCTCTTTTCTGTTGATTCCGAGACGCCACTCGAGTTCTCGCTTGTATTCGCGCAGAGCTTTGTTCTCCTGTATGAGCTTCTTGTTTTGCTCATCTATGGAGGAAGTGTTTTTGAGAGAATAACGGAACTGTGCTATCGAAGATACATATGGAGCCGTACCATCTGCAAAATATTTTTTTATGTCATTGATTACTTTGCTCGCCCTGGTTCCTTTCGGGTACTCCACACTATGCAGAGTGTTTCCGTTATTATCGTCAATATCAAGTATTACTTCGCCTCGCGCTCGGGATATGTAATCATCAAGAGCCTCAAACTGGCTTGCAGTCGGCAAAACAGAAAGATTTATTCCGTTGCTTTCGGGCATGATTCGTATATTTCCTTGATTCATATATTCAATCATTGCCTCAGTTCCGGAGATGTCGCTATCAAGCATTATTTCGCTTATATCTCTGTGATCTAATGTTCTATATCCTCCCGGAGCACCCTGATTCTTTCCCGAAAAATCGAGCTTCTTTCCGCTTTTGGTTAAATAACCGGTTTCTTTCCACGAGAAGGTTCTGCCAAAGTATTCAAGCGCTGCTTTATCGAGATTCTTTGAAGCATCCTCATCTTCAGTATTCTTAAGCGAAAACTTAGTATCATCTTTAACTTTTTCGGATATACTTTTACTGGTAGCATTTTGTTGAGCTTTTTCAAAAGCAATCTGCATAGCGGTTTTTTCAGATTTTTTATCACTAAAACTGATTTTACCGTTGACATCTTTCTCAACATATGTTACCATACCGATAGAACCATACTTGGTTACCCCCGCCGGCAATTGGAGCCTCAGGGCTTGAAGCCAAGTATCGGTTCTTTTTTTATTGGGATCGATATAGAGTATATCGCTCTGTCTTATGAAATTCTGTAAAGAATCCTTAGAATACGCACTCGCGACCTTCACAAAGTTTTCAACTCTTCCGTTAGGTTTGAGTTCCAAAGCCGCCACAATAGGATGCCCGTTTTCGTCATACAGTTCGCCCAAAACAACAACACGGTTAGTTGACGTCATGGACTGCGTTATCAAAACTGGATTTTCAAGCACATTGGGAACCTGTTTTATTATGCTGTCAGTCATAGTCGGATGCTTTTTCTTTATCGCTTTTATTTTCGACTTATCCCAATATATTTCAGCCGGATTTATTCCGATACTTTGTAATGGTTCTGACGTTGTGCCAAGGAAGAAGTATCCTCCAATTTCTTTCTTGTTCCATTCGTCATAACGGCGTGCGAACTCCGGATTTATGCTGTATTTCACATCATCCGATTTCGAGGTTTTTTCGCTCTTATTTTCCTTTGCGCCCTCAAGAGCTGATTTAAACATGCCACTGATTTTTTCCAGCGCTTCCGTATCACCTTCAAGTGCTCTGACCTCCGGGCTTTTCAGTCCGATAGCAGTCAAGGCTTTTTCTATGCTTTCAAGGAAGCCCCTTATCCAGCTCTGGATTTTCACGGCAAGAGGTCTGTTCTCATTAACAAGCTCTCTGATAGTTTTTTCGTCGAATACATCGAACATGCTCTCGGCAACGATTTCCGCCTCTATGTCCGCTTTTCCGAAACCTTCGTAAAGCTTCTGCAGCTCTTTCACTCTGCCCTCATAGTCATAGTTTTCGCTTTCTTTGAGCTTGCCTATGACATATTCGCGCAGCTCGCCTGCGGCCGTCGAGTTCCAGTCCTCGATATAATGATACAGTTCATGTCCGGCAGTTCTGAGATATGCATTTTCCTCCGCGTCAAGCGCGATTTTTATTCTGCCGGTCTTGGGATCGTATTCACCGTTTGCCATTCCGTCTGCAAGCGTGTCGCACACTTCAACGACGAAGCCGTATTTTTTTGCAAGAGCCTCAAGGACATATACCGAACCCGCCTGCTCCGCGTTGAGTTTTTTTGTATAGTTTCTCAGCAGACCGCCGTTCTTTTCTGCCCTCTTTTCCTCTTTCGCGCTGTAATGCTTCGGCGCATTATTTTTTTCATTAACTCCGGCATAATACGCCTGCCTGAGCTGACTTTCTTCAAGCCCTGCATATTTATTTGCATTCGACTGCAAAACGCTGTCAAAGTCCTGCCCGAGCTGACCGGCGCGGCGGAAGTCAAGAAACGCATTCATATATTCGCTTGCCGAATCGCCCTGTTTATATCCTGAAATAAAAGCCCGTGCCGTGTCGGTGCTGTCAAAGCCCTGTGCGACATTGTACAAAGCTTCGGTCTCGCGGCTGTCAAACCGCACATCGCTCAGTGCAACGCTGCCGCCATCCTGCGTTTTGACATACATCTGCGCCCGATTTCCGTCCTTTTCGATACGGTCTATGCCGTTGATTGTTACGCTCTGTCCGTCAACATTTGCGGAAACAGGGTTGACATAACTTTTTTTCTGTGATACATTGTTATCGGAAGGGGCGAGCGCATGAGGCGTCTTGGGCGTAAGCTGTGGGTCTTCGGACATGTTCAGCACTTGCGAGACCCCTTCTGCTTTTGTTTTATATGCACTAATGACATGCAAAGTTTTTGCTTTTGAGTCTGGCACTGCTTCGACAACATAATAGTTTCCATTCACGCGTTTACTATAATACACTACCGACCTTGACAAATTATTATCGGCATCTCTGTAACGACCATTTAGAGCTTTATTTCCCTCTTCCATTTTTTGAATGTCCATACTATCATAGTTTTCAAGAACATATTCAATTCTTGCCAAGTCATTAACATCAGACATTGAATGATCCGCTTCTCCGTTCTCGCCGTGCCGTCTTTCAATATGAATAACGGTATCTCCGTCCATATCGCGCTTATACTCACTGGTATTTATACCGGTGAGTTTTTTTATATCTTGTGCCTCGCGTTCATTTACAGAACTGAGTTCAACTTTAATTTTACCCGCAATGTTTTTGTCTTTGAGCCTGCGTATTCGCTCTACAAAGTCAACAATCTTCGGATTTACCGCCTTTTTATATTCCTGCTTTATTGTCTCTATGTCCTTCTTTAACGACAGCTGAGAGTCTTCCGCGGCATCTGATGTGCCGTTTTTTATTTCAGCAGCCACGTTCTGAGCGTTCTCAGAGCCACGTAAGAGCCGTTTTTCTGCGCGGGTAAGTTTATCACCCTCAGCCTGTTTCTGCACCACAGCGGACAATCTGACAGCGTCCTGCGTGTTCTCGCCGAGGCTTTCAAGCCGCTGCGCAATCTGCGTCTGCTCTCCGCCTGCAAAACCTGCAACTGTCTTTCCGGTGATATTCGTGCCCTGTTTTCTGTGGTTGAGGTATCCAAGCCCGGAACCCACTACACCAAAGCCGGCGCCCATAAGTGCTCCGCCCGCTCCCGCTTCGACGACTTGCAGTGCGAGATCTCCGGCAACCTTTTTCTTTGCTTCCGCCTCGCTTAATCCCTGTTTCTCATATGCGGCTATCATGAGCTTATAATTGGAAATATCGCCGTTTGCTATGGTATCATAGGCTATGTTTGCTATTTCCGTTGCAGCTTCTTCCGAAAAGTTTACTCCGGTTGATTTGAGTATGTTCATCGCGACATCGCGCATACTTCTCGGGTCAACCTCTTTGAGCTTGTTGAAATTACCTATTGAAACTTTTTCGAAGAGACCTTCAAATATACCCGAAACAGCTCCGCCGATAACCGCTTGGTCGTCGTTGCCGCCGCGAGCTTTTATATCACGCATTGTTGAGTTCGCAGCAGAAAGACCGAGTATTCCGCCGCCGACAGCTTCGGCAACTTTTCCCGCTACTTTTATTCCCGCCCCGGTATTCGCAAGCGCTCCGCCGACAAGATTGCCCGCGGCTGCAGATGCAGCCGAATCGAGCGCGGACATTCCTGTTCCATATAAGAAGTCGAAGACATCCCGGTCGCCAAGCTTCCAGTCATGCTCATCCATAACCGCACCGCGTGCCGTATCGCTCAGCTGACTTGCTATTCCGGCATCTCTGTTATAGTCTACCGGCGCATAACTGCCTGTAAGCTTTTTTCCAACCCACTGGGTAGCCGCATTTAAATAGCCATTGTTTTCCGCATCTATCGGCAAACTCATCGCCACATTCACCGGCACACTCAGTGCGCTGGCAAGCACCTGATGCTCCTTACTGAAATCGCGAACTGCGTTCTGCACGTCTTCATTCTTACGGCTGTTATACTCATACGCAAAATAATTTTCAAGCTCATCGGGATTTATTCCCTTTGCACGGATCTTGTCCTCTATTTCCTTGAGTCTCTGATTATATTCATAGACATTCTTGTCGTTTCCGCTCGTGCCGACTGACTCCTCAAGCTTTATTCTGTCCTTGAGTTCGGGAATAGATTGTATTTCTTTGAGCGTCGCTTCATCGAACTGACTGAGTTTTTCGGCAATATCTCTGTTGTATATCTCAGACTCCAATGCAGCGGACTCACTCTTCAGATTATTGAGCTTGTTTTTTGCCGCCTCGGCTTCTTCAGTGTACTTTTCATAATCCGCTGTATTCCCTTGCATCGTGCTAAGGAACGCCCAAACCCGATTTTTGAATGATTCACTGCGGTTCTTCTTTTTCTCGTTCTTGATATCGTCAAGACGCCCTTTCATATCATCCTCGGTCATGGTGTCCATAACGCCGGAATTACGCGTATCGGAGTAATAGTCGGACTCCTTCTGCAAATTCTGCGAAGTCTGCTGCAGAGCATTCTTGTATTCCTCGTACCGTGTCATGAAAGTGTTGTAGCGTTCTTCCCCCAGCTGCTCACGCTGCGAGTCAAGATAGGATTTGATTCTGTCCGCCTTTTCAAGATCATTGTTTACCGCGCTCTTTGTATTTTCGCTGTCGCGTTTCCAATTCGCGTATGAACTGTTTTGCAGCCTGCTGTTTGCGCTTCTGGTGGTACGACCGGTTGATTCAAACCAGTCATGCATTTCCTTATCGCTCGAATCCCACTGATATTTGTCATTTGCTCTTTTGATTCTTTCGTCTATTGACTCCGGAGCCTCATATTTTGAATTTACACGCTTTATTCTGTCGTCAATCGTTTCCATTTTATCCTCCGCTTATGAAAGTCCGTAATGCTGACTGAGTATATAAATATCTTCGTCGGTCAGATTTTTGTTCTGGCTCATCTTCGTTTTTATATAATTCTCGTAGCTTCCGTATTGGTTTTTCAGTGCCGGTCTTACGCCAAACTCATATCGAGTTGGCTGTGCGCCTATAAACTCACTTGCTGCCTTTGATTTTGTCGCGGTCTGTTTTCCGCTGCTCCTGGTCGAAGAACCGCTCGCCCCGCTCACGCCTGACGAGGACGGTGAAGAGGTTGAATAGCTCTGAGCCTTGAGTGAATCCATATATTTGTCATGTTCAAACTGCTGCTTCTTGAGATTATAATCTCTCGAATCCTGTTCCTTGCCGTAGTCAAACTGTTTTTGCCAGTTGCTCTGTGCGAGGGCATCCTGCTGCTTGCCATAATCAAACTCCTGCTGCCAGTTATTCTGTGCGAGAGCGTCCTGTTCTTTGCCGTAGTCAAATTGTTTCTGCCAGTTGCTCTGCGCGAGGGCATCCTGTTCCTTGCCGTAATCGAACTGCTGCTGCCAATTGCTCTGCGCGAGAGCATCCTGCTCTTTCTGATAATCAAACTGATTCTGCCAGTTGCGCTGGCTGATGACGTCCTGCATATACTGACGGTTCTGCTCGCTCTGCCAGTTTGACTGCTGCTGCGCGGCGTCTGCGCGTCCTGTATAATATTCAAGCTCATACTGCCACTGAGCAAGCTGATTGAGGTACTTGTTGTAATCACTCTCCGAGAGATACTGGGACTGGCTCTGCAGGTAGTTGAGAGTGTTATAATAGTCGCTCAGCGTATCCTGGTATTTTTTATAATCCGCGTCGTCGAGATTTTGCAGCACCTGCATATGCTGCAATTTGTCGCTTTTATCGTCGCGGTATTTGTTGTATGCCCGGTCATACAGTTCCGGAATAACATTGTTCAGTTCATTAAGGTTCGCCTGGTACGCCTGGTTTCCCGCGGTCGAAGCATAAGAACTGCCGTACCCTCCGGTGAGCGCCGCTGCATTCCCCATAGTGTCCTGCATCGCCATCTTGCCCTGCTGAATATACTGATCCTTATACTGCTGGTAGAGCGGATCGGCATTGAAATCATACTGAAAATCTTTGGTATTTTCGTAGTCCTTCAGAAGCCCCTGTATCTGATCAGCATAATTGCTCTGATAATCCCCGGGCTTTGAGTTGTAATGGTTCTTCAGCTCCTCCTGTGCCTGCTTAACTTCGTCGGATTCCTCATAGTCCTTCGGCTTGTTGAGCAGCGTTTTTATCGTGCCTATACCGTATCCGACCTGCTTCGCGGCGTTTATTCCCTGCTTTGCCACTCCACCGGCGAGCGCCGCCACATTTCCGCCCTGCGCCACGGCGTATGACAGTTTGTCCTTTGATATGCCCTGCTGCTTTTTCTGCTTTTCAAGGTCTTTTGTCGTGTATGCCATTTGCTTTGCCTCCTCAGATCAGATAATTTATGTTCAGCGTATATGAAGTCAGATTGTATTTATAGGCTTTTGCTTCAAGGTTGAAGCACCAGTCAAGCACCACATTTCCGCCCGGGAATACCGACCATCGGACAAGGTTGGTATCGTTCGCCGCACAGATTGCAAATATCCTGCACTGCGGGCGCATATCCTCCGGCAGCGTGCATATGGTTTTTCCGCCCGCTGTTATCCCCTGCACATCTCCGACGATATTGACCGAGTTTCCGAGTCTGCGCCCCTTGGGTGTCAGTCCATTCGCGCCCGGAGTTATTCCGTCCGCAAGCTCCAATTCCTGCCAGCCTGTGTCTTTCAGCGGAAAAGTTTGTTCTCCTGCCTGCAGTCCTTTTCTGAGTAGCAGCAGCATATTGACATCCATCGTGTTGGCGAGTTCCGCAACCTTGCCGAAAGCTATTCCTTTGCCGCCGCGCAGGAAGTCCATCAGCACGAAGCTCGTCGAAAGCTCATAAACATATTCCGCGGAAGCAAGGCTATCAGTAACTTTGAACTTTATCTTATACGAGACATTCTCGCTGAGACCGTCAAAGAGGATTGCCTGCACATCATTGCTCATCGCCGTCTCATCAGACCATGCATCCATCGTATCTGTCTTGTAGCTTGCTTTGCAAACCGCTGTATTCTTGCCCGACAACGCCGAGAAGCTATAGTTTACCTTTCCGGTCGCATATGTGCCCTTGTCGTTTTCCGTGCCGTCCTGCGTGCATCTGAAGCATGTTACCTCATTTATCATCGGGCTGTCGTACTTTTCAACCGATATGCTCGCCGTCTGACTGACCGTTCTGCCTCTGCTGTCTGTCGCCGTGACCGTAAAGTTCAGCTCACCCGACAGATAGCAAGTGTATGTATAGACTCCACCGGTCTGATTTGACAAAACTGCACCGTTCACGGCAAACCGATAGTTTTTTATCGTTGAGCTGTATGCCCCCTGCGCAGCAGCAGTAATCTTGCATTTCGAATAGTCCTGCACATATATTCCCCATTCGGTCGGAACGCTGCCGTCTATGCGCTCTATCGTCAGCTCCGGCATTGTGGGTTTCACATTGTCTGGAACCGAAAAAGTGACGGTCTTCGTGTTCGTCTCAACGAGCGTCGTCGGGATCAATCCGAACTTCTTGTATGTTTCAATCTTCAGCGTACCTGTTCTGCTGCTTCCGTTCGTTATGGCATTAGCCCATTCGATCGGGAACTCATATGCCGTCATAACTGCGTTGTTTGTTGAAAAATACCCGCTCTCGTAGCTGTAATCGCCGCAGGCGAAATACATCTTATGGGTGTATGACTTTCCGTCATTCGCATCCTCAATTTCAATCAGAATATTGCCGAGACCGTTTATTTTACTGACGCCTACGGTGATATTCTTCGGATATGTTTTGATAGTTGTTATTGCCATTGTTTATTCCCTCCATATAAAGCTAAGATTGCCATTACTCCTGGGCGTGAACTCCCAGTTGCCTATCCTCAGTCGGTTAAGAACCTCGACATCCGTAACATAAAGGCAACGGTTGGAGATATAGGCTATCTCCGTGCCGTTCTGCGTGAAGCTTAATTTTTCATTTGTCAGCATGGACTTGAACGGACTGTCCGCCTTGCCGAGTTCCATTCCCTCCGCCGTGAAGCGGAAATATGTTCTTATTAGTTCCTGAAACTCTTCAAGTCTGCCGTCAACCTCTGTTGTATAGAGATAATTCTGGTCGAAATTCAGCTGAATTTCTCTTGAAGTCTGTGTAACATAGGACTCGAGTGTTGCATTAAGCTCTGCGATTGATGCCTTCGCGCTAAGCTCTTCGCGCACCGTTGTCATTATGTTGTCATTGTTCTGCTCTATCTCGGTGTGAAATGTTTGATTTATCTCTTCCGCCTGCGCGATAATTTTATCGTTGAGTTCGTTATAATCAATCTTTCTGCCCGCTTCGAGTTGATTCACGGCGTCGCTCGCTATCTCGACCATTGCCCGCGTCTGCTCCACCGTTTTTAGGTATGTCGGCGAAAAATTGTCTCCGTCAAGATTGTTAAGGATATACCGCAGCTGTTCGTTGAGTTGATAGAGATAGCTCTGAGTTTTCTGATCTCCGCCAAGATTCGTCGGCAGATTCAGATTTAGCGTCGGCATCAGATTTCACTCCCCTGTTCCGTTACCTTTGCGATGCTGTACAAGATGAATTTGCCCCTGCCCCGCATTCGGATTCTCATGTGGTCGCAACGCCTGACTATAATCGGAATAGTGATTGTGCGATTGTTTACAGCATCGATGTGCAGCACTTCCTCGTAATCGCCCATAGAGTCATACTGGATCTGCACCCGGAACTGCGCCCCGCGTTCGACGCTCAGGCGAAACTGCAGCTTTGAAATATATTTATTATCGGGGCTTGTCACTCCAATAGGTCCGCTTTCAGCCATCCATTCAACCGGCTTTTCGTCATACGTCTGATCTGTTACGCTGTATCGCGTCGTGCCGTGCATCGTCCACAGGCTGTTTCCAACCGTGAAATACAATTCCCCGTCCAGCGGCGCGAAAGCATCGATTTTCAGCCCGCTCTCCTTATGCCATATTTTTGTGCGCTCATCGTATGTGAACAGGCTGTATTTGCCGTTTTCATCCGACATCGACACATAATATTTGTTATCGATTGCTCCCGCTACGGCATTTCTGTATGCGTTTGCACCGAACGCCTCGGAAACATTGACCGGGGTTCCGCCGTCATAGGCGCATATACCGTTGCGGCTCTTGTAGTATAGTGTTTCGTTACACAGCGCGAGGCTTCGTTCACTGCCGTTTTGGACGCCCCTTATAGACTCATTCGTGACCTGAAAATTTGAGGGCTTCGAGCCGTAGACCTTGTGGACGCAGTCTTCCTTGAAAAACAGGATATACCCGCGCATCGTAAACGCGCCCGTGAACTTACCGTGCGTTCCGACCGTCACGGCGTAACTGTCGCTCGCCAACCCGAGAAAACAATTCCAGTTAAACGGATCGCCTATTTTGCAGCAATATATCTCATGCTTATCGGAAGAACATCCCCAGATGCGGTTTTCGCTTTCGGTCACGAAGTCCATATCCGGCACGGTTCTTTTTACCGTCACCGCTTCCTGCTGGCTCGATACTTCATCTATGAAGCCGGTCACGACTATGTAATCCTTGCTGACCGCATAGAGTATCATATTTGTGTTGAATTGTTCGTCTTTGCAGCCGCTTATAGTCACTCCGTCATATTCCGAGAATCCTTCACCTATTCCTGCCGAAGAGATCTTGACAAACGTCGTCGCCACCGCATTCCACATCTTTGTTGCAGCGGCATATATCTTGAGAGTATGCGGCTTTGAGGAAGTATCAAGCCAGCTGTCGCCGTTTGCCGGCTCTTCCGGCGCCGTGGCCGAAACTGTCGGGTTATAATCATCTCCGGTTACTCGCGTCAGCGTAAATGACACCGCCGCGGTTGTCGTAAACGATTTTTCCAAACTGCCTACGCCCTCGCTCACTTTCTCGGTGTTGATATATTTTTTGTCCGGCCAGATGAGGACATACGCACCCATGCTCAGCATTTGTTTGCGGCTTTTCTCGACATCGCCGCTGACCTGATCGCCGTTGTAGAACACTTTACCATTGTCCACCCAACATAGACCGTTGTTCACGCAAAAGCCGTCAAGACGTGTGAAATCGCGAATTTTTTTCCGATGCTCTCTCGGCGTCAGGGCAGGATAGCTGTCTGACGAAAGATTCTCTTCGTCGTAAAATTCATTGTCACTTATAACAAGGTCATGGTGATATCCTCCGAACGCGCTCATCATTTCCCTGTTTTTGCTGACCGTGTTAAGAATAGGCAGTCTCATCGGTTCACCTCGTAAATATTCCGCCCGCCGGAGCCGCGTGCGTTCTGCTGTAATATCCCCAGTAGCCCTCGTATGCCTCGTTGAAAGCCATTGCCGAATTGTTGTATCGGTCGTATTCGGCGTTGAAGAAGTCAATTTTTGACATCAGCCAAAGAACATATAGGTTGCTGTAAGGCTCCGGCACGAGCAGTTCTGTGTTCGTGTCTGTGTCTTCATTATAGCCTTCAAACACCGTTGATTTCTCCCCGCTCTTCGCGTCTATCAGTTCTTTTACTATCTTCCCGTCAAGCTCGGAAAGCCACCTTATTTTCTGTTCGTCCGAATACTGATTGGGCTTGAGTTCATCGGTCTGTCTTATCGCTTCGCATATTTTCATAAAAAGTCTCCTCTGAAAGCAAAAGAGGGCGCAAAGCTGCGCCCTCTTTGTGTGTTTTTAGTTTTCTTTGATGAACTGCTCGGCCAGTTTCTCAAGGCGCTGCTCCGCCAGCTGTTTCTGTCTGTCGGAATTGCGGATAACTTCCGCGACACAGGCGGGCACTTCAACTTCTACGCCGCGCTGGATCTGAAAATTCCTGCCGTTGACCGAAACAAACAGATCATCTTTATAAGTGCTGTCGTCCTTAAAGAGAAAGATTTTCTCCGTGGGCTCTTTCTGCTCCTCGGGCGTGGCAGTCTCTTCGGGGGTTGTGGTCTCTTCGTGTGTTACGTTCTCCTCGGGAGTTACAGTCTCTTCGATGGCTACGTTCTCCTCGGGAGTTACAGTTTTTGTTCTTGCCATAAATATCTCCTTTCGGGCGCAGAGAGCAAAATGCCCTCTGCGCTTTTATCAGTTAGCTTTCGCAGTCGCCGAATACGCGGAGCAGGACTCGATACGCACCATATACTCCTCAACCAGGCGCTTTGCGACCTCGGTCGCTTTCCAGCCGCAGGACGAACGCTGATTGAGCGGATCGTCGCCATAGCCGAGCTGCTTGACGATATGCTGCAGACCGCCGCCCTCAATCTCCGTCAGACCGTAAGCGTGAGCGCCGAGTATAATCGTGGCGAAAACCGCCAGGCCGGACGGGCAGCCGGTGCCGGTCCATATCTTAGCCTCGGTGGATTTGACAAATCGGACATTGCCGATTTTGCCTATCTCGCCGTTGTAGATATCGTCGGGCTTAGCATACTTATGTACATCAAGCCACTCCTCGCAGCGCATAAGGTCATATGCTACATACGGATGGATAATACCCACGAACGAATCCCCGATCGAGTCTGCATTCATGCTCTCCAGCTGAGCCGCCGCGCGGAATATGAGGTCAACATTGATCTTTGCCGTCGCGTCGAGATCCGCTCTGCTCGTTACGGCCGTTTCTGCGCCGCTTGCAATCTTGGGCGCGTAAATAACGCTTGTGCCGCCGGCAAGCTCCTCGCGGATAACGGTATCAAGCGTGCGTCCCGCCTGGGAGCCGAGCAGCTTCGTTGCCTGCAGCACGTTGTTGTCGATAGCCGTCAGATCGAGCATGTCCGAAAGCTGAATCCAGCCGCCGTACTGCTTAACAGTCGCGGTTATCGTGCTCACGTTGAGTGCCTGTCCGTCGGGAGTAACGCCTTCCGTCAGTGCCGTGGTAGCTTTTGCAAGCGGCGAATATTTACGCATTTCGATAGTCTTGCCGGAGCCCTTGGGAATTGGGTACTTATCACCGAACTGATTATGCACGAGCTTCGGCTCTGCATTGTCCATGAGTCTCTTCTCATAGTAGGTCTTCATTTCGGCGGACATGTTATTTCCGCTTGTCGCCGAAGTGGTGGCATTTATGACCGTAGCAAACAGCTGCAGATCAAAAATGACATGATTGATTATTGCCTTGATTTTCTTCATTTTCTATTCTCCTTTTCTTTATGCAAGGAGATCAGAAAGTAATTCTTTCTCCCCTTGCGACTCTGCGCTCTATTTCTTCACGCTGAGCCTTTGTCATTTTGTTGACATCTGCCTGGGAATTGACCGCGCCCTGCGAAGTGACCCCGTTTTCAACCGGGCGTTTGCTGTTTGCCGCAACAGAATCGGCGACTCTCTTGGCTGCAGTCTGCGCCGCGTACTGCATCGCGCCCCCGAGTATCTCATCTCGGTGGATAACTTCATAAGCCGTTCTGACGTCGACATTGTTTCTGAGCAGGCTGAAGAACTGAGGATCTTCTATCTCCGTGTCGAGGTTGAAATTCGGATATATTTCCTTGAGACTTTCCGCCTGGTTCTTCCAGTTGGTTATGTCCCGGTTGATTCTGTCCTGCTCATCGCGACGGGACTCGTTCCGTCTGAGCTGTTCGACCTCGCGCTCGAGCTTCTTCATCTCCTTGAGCTGTTCGACCGTTATGCCCTTTTCCATAGCCTCTTCTCTGTATGATTCATCATCATTTTCCAAAGCTCTGACTATGCCGTCAATGTCGTCCGCTTTTATCCCGTACTTCTGCGCGAGGATCTCAAAGACCGGCGTACTCTTCTGCAGCTGCTCCTGAAGCGTGCGTGTTTCTTTGAATCTGCCGTTGATAATGTTCTGAACTCGGCGGCTGAACGCGTCCTTGTAATCGCCTTTTATCAGCTTTTCAAACTCCGCGTCCTGATTTTCGACCGTCGATGCCGTAACATTGATCTCGCTTTCCGGCTGTGCAGCGGCGTCCTGCGTTTCATTCGCCCGTGTCTGCTCCCCGGCGTCGGAAGCCGTGGCAGCTGTTGCCGCCGATGCGCCCGCTCCGTCTCCTCCGCCCTCACCGAACAGCGTGAGCGAAAAAGCCTTTGTTGTGTCTGTGAACATAAAAATTAACCTCCATCGTCTTTCCGAAGTGTCTTTGTGATTATATTATAGCGAGTTAATTTTCGTTTTTCTCCCCGCCTCTGAAGATAAATCGTCGACAGTCACATTTGACGGATAACTGCCCGCAATAAGCCTCGCGCCCGTGCAGAAGAAATTATATATTCCCGCCGCCTTTGCTTTCGTATGCTTATATGCCTTAATTGCCAGCAAAAGCTTTCCGGCGCTTTTCTCCGAAGTAAAGATTTCGAGCTCTCCCGCAGATTCCATCTCCGCGAACATCATTGCGGCGGTCTGACCGAGTGTCGAAATTCCGGCACAGACTATGTCCTGCCCGCTCGGTGCATATCCCGAATGTCCTGAAATGCTTATTTCCATTTCTCTGCCCGCTCGGCGAACTTTTATTGTTGTCATAACATTACCTCGGTTCAGCAGCCGAAGCCGCTTTTTCTCTCGCGTTCTCGGCAGTTGCGTGTTCGTCGGCGCGCGTCTCGCCAAGCGAGTTGCTCTTGAGTTCTCCGTCTCCGGAGCCTACGCTCGCCATCGGAACTCCGCCCGAAAATGATGCCGCCATCTGACTGCCTATAGTTGTTCCGTTTTGTGCGTCAACTATCTGCGCCATCTGCATGAGCTGCTGCTGCATGGTCTTGAGCTGTTCATACAGCGTACCATTCTGCGATATTTTGCGCACGACGGAGTCCTTGCCCTCAAAGTCCATCATGTCGATGCAGGCAAGTGCCTGATCCGTCATTTCCGGATTGAAGAATCCGCTGTTATAGAACTGCAGTGCCAACTCGTTGTGAGAAAGCCTTGAAAAAGGATTGTTCCGCTGTGCCCTGACTTTGATATCGAAGATCGGCATTCGCCCGCTCATATCAATGCCGAATTCTGTACGCTCGCCCTCGGGCTGTATCGCGCGGTTGTCGTAGCTCACAAACTCCTGCTCTCCGCTTTTTCCAGTTATGCGGAAGCTGCGCGGCGCATCATAAAACTGCCTTATCAGCTCAATGCACAGATAAAGCACTTCTTCATAGCTGTCGTATGAGGTCTGAATCATATCTCTCGACAACTTGCTGCCCGCTTCCTGCAGCGCCGCAATCGCCGAAGCGGCGGTAACTCCGCTCGTGGTACTGCCTTGCGAAAAATCGCGGTTTCCGCTCGTTTCCTTGAGTTCATCTATCTTGTTCGTGCGCAGTGCAACATAGATATCATTGAGCGGCGTCATAGTTATCTCCTTGATGCTGTCCTCTCCGAGTCTGCCGTCCACGCGCACAAACGGTCTTGAGACATCAAGAAATTCTTCTTCGTTCACTTTCCCGCTCGCGGAATTTATGAAAAAGCGGCGGCGCGACGCGGCAATGGCCGACTGCATAAAAGCCTGATCGTATTTGTCTATCTGCATCTGCGGATCTTTCATAATGTCCAAATAGCCAAAGCCCACAAGCGAGCCTTCCTCCGGGAAGAGCGTATCACAGACAAACGGATATTTGCCGTGATTATAAAACCCGCTCTCGGCATACTGAGGATCGTTTTCTGACGCGAAGAGCACTTCGCCGTTGCAGAATTTGCAATAGTGCAGCACGGTTCTGCTGCCAACCAGTCTCTTATAGTACCAATCCACCACGACGCTCTTATCCGATGTGTCTATGTTGTCGTCATAGATATACTGGCTTGTTTCTATCGTTTTGCCGCCGAGCTTGCCTTTCAGCTGCGGATATTCCTGCGTGAGCAAATCATTATCGCGCAGGCACACATGAAAAATATTCCGGCTGTCCTGTATGTTCTCTATGCCCGGCTCCCAGAAGAGATTCAGCAGGTCGATTTTCTTTATCTCGATATCGCCCAAGCCGTTATACTTCTGCGGATTCCAGAATACGCCCTCGCAGGATGTACCCTGCTTGAGCTTATACCACCATTTCGCGGAGTATGTTTTTTTGTAACCGTTCTGCTCGATGATAACTGGCAGGATCTCCGAAAGCTGTTCTGCGGCGGCATTGTCGCTCTGCTCTCTCGGCAGCACAGATGCCGATGGATAGTTGTCCATTGCGTCCGCGTGCTTATTTGCCAAAGAGTTAAACAGCCATGCCGAAGTGGGCTCGGGTTCTTTGTTCGCGCCCTTCGCCTGTTCTTTCCTGATTGTCTCCCAGTGCCGGAGCTTCCACCACTGCTCATTTTCGATTATCCTGTTCTCGAGATTCGCCTTGCCGTCTTTGTATTTTCGCAAGGTTTCCTCCGCCAGGGCGATTGACTCCTGCGTGATTATTCCCTGCTCTGACCCGCTCTCGGGTTCATATTTCACAATATCAGTGTCATTCACTGTTTCTGCCTGTCTATCCTCTTGCACGGGATTTCCAAGCTCTTGCCGCAATGCCTCTGTTCGTGCGGCAATATCCCGCTCCGGGTTTCTTGCAGTCTGCTCCTGCGACTGTTGGTCGCGCATTTCCGCCCTGCGGCGCTTGATATCTTCTATCGGGTTTCTGCTATTTGCCATTGTTCTGCCTCCTATAGTCTGTAAAAGCTGTATTTGTCCGGCTTTTCTCTGAGTTCCAGCGGATCATCCGGCACTTTTGCCGGGGCTTTGCGGGGCTCCGGACTTATCGGGTTCTCCATCAGCACATATCGGCACTCGTCATAGATGTGATCCTCCTGCGATGTGTCGATATCCTCAACATATTTCTCGTCATAGACGATATCCGGAATAGTGCGGATAAAGTGCCGGCATGTCGAAAACACTTGAAACTTCGGGCTGCCCTCCGAATCGAACGCCAGGCGGTAATGATACTGCATCTTTCCGGCGATTCTCGTGTTGTCGCCCGGGGAGAATACTATGAAGTTCGGGGATTTTTCCATCATTCGCGCTACGCTCTCACCGCGGCTCTCATCAAAAATTGACGGGTCTGCTATGCCGATAATGTTCTTTCCCTTGAGGTTGATATCCTCCTGCTCGACGCGCCGAATCTCTGCCGCAATCGTGACCGGGTCTTGCCGCACTCCCTCGTTCGGCGTGCCCGTACATCCGTACAGTTCCGCTATACGGTATATCTTTCCGTGCGTGTCCACCGCATACCAGCCCACGGAATACGGCTTCGTGTAGCCGAAGTCAAAGCCCCTGTAAATCTGCCAGTATTCCGGAATTTTGAACGGCTCTACGACATGCGTCCACCGTTGGTCTTTATAATGCTCGGGATCATTGCGCCACTCCGTGAACACCTGCCCCGAAAAGCTGTCCCAGTCGCCGTATAGCAGTGCTTTTCTCTCCGCCTCCGGCATAGCGGCAAGCTTCATGATGTATTCCGGGTCGTTGTGTAAAAGCTCCTGATTGTCAAAAACCGTCGCCGGAACGAAGATTCGCTTCCTGCTGCCCTCTATAATTTTTCCTTCCGGCGTCACTACATTGAACTTTTCCGTTATCGGCGTCATTGGCGGCGCTGCAGTGACGAACCGGGACTTTACCCAGCCGTGTCCGATGCCTCCGGGGTTGGTCGTCGCCCGCATATAAACCCTCGTGCCGGGTCCTCCCGGGCGGTTTCTTGAAAACATATAGCTGTATTCGTCCCAGGTGAAATGCGTAAGCTCGTCAAATGCTATGAAATCATAGTGTTTGCCCTGGTATTTCAGCCTGTCTTTTGTGTATTGCATAGAGCCGAAATAGATCATAGACCCGCTCGGGAAGCTCCATCGATGTTTGCTCTCGTTGTATTTTGCTCCGCGTATCGCCCGCGGATAAAGCATTTCAGACCGCTCTACAAGCTCGGACAGTTGCGGATATGTTTTTCTCAGTATCAGTCCGCGGTAATACGGAATATGCACCTGCCGCAGGGCTTCAATCAACAGCGCGTCGCTCTTCCCTCCGCCCGCCGCGCCGCCGTATAGCACTTCATACTCCGGGCGCTCCATAAATCTCTTCTGTTTTTCCTGCGGTTCCCAGATTTTCATTCTTCCGCGGCCTCCTCAAGCACTGCCGGAATCTCGATAATGCCGTATTCTTCCTCGTCCGTCGGCATACCTGCGGCTGCTTTTGCCTTTTCGAGGTCAAGCCGCTCCCGCGCGTACTGCATATTTGCCCGCTCCACGGTGTTTGGCTTGCCGTAAACATCGCGCAGAATCTCCATCAGATCTTTCATTGCCGCTGTCATTTGCCGCAAATATTTCGTGTCGAGTTTTTGCAGGCAATATTCCTCGACTTCTGCTTCGTCCTCATCGTCTTCGCTCGGCACAATCTTGACAATGGTTTGTCTGACCGTCGCCGTATCGTTCAAAGAATCATCTATAAGGCGCACCAATTTGTCCGCGCAGACGCCGATTTTCGCCAGTTCGCAGGCTTTTTTTCGGCTGATTTTCTCCATTGTTTTCTTTTCAACTTTTTTTCGGAATTTTTTCCGCAGCCCGCTCCACCCCTCCGAAGCGCACTTTTTTCCAAGCGACGAGACCGACACTCCGTACTTTTCCGCGAGCTCGCGCTGGCTTATATTCGTCGATATGTATTCCTGCTTGATGGCATCCCAGTCCACGCTCGGAAGCCTCCTTTCTTCTTACAATTTTATCAATTTGTATTTTGTTTTTCTCCCCGCCATATTAGCCCATGATGAATAGAAATAAGCCGGGCA
>DJQG01000102.1:23211-24696 GCA_002438685.1 Ruminococcaceae bacterium UBA6392
TTGCTGTTAAGTATTTTTTTCAATGGGCAATCGCAGCGGTAAAGATAGCAGTTGCTACGCTGCCATGCCTTCCGCTGTTGCGCGTCCTCGAAGACGAGGAGAACTTTTCCTTTTTCCGTCAATCCCTCGCAGGTTATTGTCATTTTGCTGTCGGACAGGTAAAACGGACAGACAGCAAGCGCACCTGCAGCAGTGTTCGCCATCAGCCCGCTCTCCTTTTTCTGTTTTTCCGTCCGCCATAAAGTATGTAGTCGCTGTCGCCACGGAACATCCTTATTTCCATGTGATAGCAGCTGTCCCACTCGCAGTATGTCGGAATTACCTCCGCCACGACATAGCCGGGATAAAGCTGTTCAAAAAGCTGTCTGTGCTCGCAGTCTGCTACAAGCTCGTCCAGCTTCTTGCGGCTGATGTGGCTATCATTTCTGCGCGGCTGGGGATCTACAAGATTTTTCGACCTTGTCCAACGCTTATGCATAATAGGGTCTTTGATTATGTATTTTCCCATGTCGGCTATGCCGATTTCGAGGAATTGCAGACGCTTTGTGTTGGCTCTGCCGAGTCCCCACGCCTTTTCTATCTCATCTCTGTCAACTCCGCCGCTCATCACGATATGATGATGAACGTTCCCGCTCTTTTCGCCGAACTCTATGACGGATATGTATTTCACTTCGCCCGCTCCCGCTTTTTTATAGAGTCTTTTGACCCTGCGCAGGAAGTTTTGAAAATTTCTCTGCGCTTCTTCCGGTGTTCTGGGTCTTGCATCATCGGAATAGTCGAGACCTATCGCGAGATCGCGATCAGTAAAGTTCGCATGCAGCAGCTGTACGAGCTTACGCTCCGCATACTTTGCATTCAAAAGTTTCTGCGTCTCGCTCGATTCTCTGTATTTCTTCCCCCTGCCCTTCGCTCTGGCATGCGGCTGTTCCGTCACGGGGTATAAATATATCTCCAAAAAGTCCTTGCAATAGAATTTTGTCTCTCTGATTTTTGCGCGCATCTTTTTCTTTCTCCTCCGTGGTCGGTTTGATAAGACAGCATACAAGCCCTTGAAGCGCCCTTACGGACGCCTCACCTTTTCCCCGGCGCGGGGGTCTGACTTGTTTATTTCTCCATAGGTTCGCACCAACACATGGTGCACATGTCTCCGGTTATACTCCGGGCATCTTGTACCGTAAACTTCCATTCTGCACACCTCCGGAAGTCCGTCATCACCTATACGCGCATTCGGAAATTTTTCCAAAAAATCTTGTGCGTAAGTTTTTTTCGGGTGCTTGTCACTCCATTTTTGGAGTCTTGAAATGACACTTTTTATTATCTCTACGTTGCTCTGCTCGTCGCATATGTCCTCCAATGGACATTCATCGCACGGGTCGATGCCGTTATGTTGTGAATCACACAGTCGCTTCCTTTCAAGCAAAAAATCTATTGTTTTATTGCAATCCATACAGCTAATCTCCTTTCATTTTTGCTCCGCAGTTCGGG
>DJQG01000102.1:24758-27070 GCA_002438685.1 Ruminococcaceae bacterium UBA6392
TTTCGCTCACATCGAAATATCCTCCGCACTCGCTACATTCGGCGGCATCACCATCGGAAATAGGAATCCACTCACCGTACCCATGCATTACCTCTGAAATATCGGCAGTGGGAGCCTCTTTTAAAATTTTAACAGCGGCATTCCAGCCGTCTGCATAGCTTTTGTTTTCGAAAACATCTCGGTTGCATAAACCTATCCCAAGTGCGGCGCGGTCAATATAATCATTCATTCCGCTACCTCCGACCAGTCAATCTTCTGCCCACAGCAAGAACAGAATGAATCACGCACAGTTGGTAGTTCATCCGGATATAAAAGCCAATTATTGCATATCGGACATAAGTACCCGCTAATGTTTTTATAGCCCAGAGCTTTGCCGAAGTAGGGCTTCCTTGCTGTCTGCTTTTCGAGGGCTTCTTCAGTTCTGTATAGTTTCTTATACAGCGCGTCTAACCCGGCAAGATAGCCATACCAATAGTGGATATAGTCTCTCTTTTGACCGTTTTCAAGGCGTTTCTGTGCAAAACTTCTGAGCTTTGTGTAATCTTCATTCATAGTCGTTATTGTCGCCTTTCAACAGCTTTTCTTTCAACAGTTTTTCTGTTAGTTCTGCGATCCTCGCGTTCAGCGCATTGATTTCCATGCTACACTCATGATTTTTTTCTTTAAGCAGCGCTATCATTTCCTGTGCTTCGGCTCGTTCGTGGCGCTTCTTTTTTACCCAAACTATCAGTTCGTGTAACCGTGCAACCGCAAATACCGCCAAATTCGCTGAACAAACCGCAGCGACCAATATTTCAATGTCAGCTCCCGTCATTTTCTCCCTCCGTTCTACGGTTCCATGCTTCCGCTGCGAAATGCGGTCGTGCATATCTGTCCGTTGCAAGAAAACATTTTTGACACTCCACATAAAATGTTCTTTGCCCCAGAAGCTTTGCTCCGCCTCCGCAGCATGGGCAGTTCTTCAGTTCTATCTTTTTATCCGGCATCTTTTACCCCTCACTTCCGCCATTGCAGGAGTACTCTTTAAGCGCAGCCGAGGCTTGCGACATAAGGTATTCGATGCACTCAAAATCTCCGCTCGGGTCAAAACAGGGACATTCCGGACAAGAACCGGGTGCACCCGCTCCGCAGAGTTCGGTCGCCCGGATCAGCTGTTCAAGAGTCAGATTCATCGTTGCTTTCATTGCAGCACCCCCGTCACTCAATCGTCGGTGACTCCGGCAGCGGCATCCAATAAGTCACCTGTGGATCATCCCAATACGGATAAGCATCAAAAAACCAACCCTCGCCGGCGTAAAATGTTGCGAGTTCATGAGCATTATCCAACGCTAAACGCTCTCGCGGTCTGCCGCTCACGATAACTAATACTTCCTGCTCATCTTCGGGCAGCATGTCCTTGACGCTTATCCACGGTGATGCGGTCAGCTCTTCGAGCTGTTCTCTTGCGGCACGAATGACTGCGCAGCCGTGGATTCCGCAATCATGCTCATGACTGCAGCCGAGGCAGGCGATAGATCCGGTCTGCAATGCCAACCTACGCAGTGCCTCTATAAGGATTTTATCGTCATTCATTTTCATTCTCCTTTCAGCAGCTCATGCGCGCCGCTCTGCAGCTGAAGCTCGGTCTCGGACATCTCATATCCCAGCTCGCAAAGAAATTCATAAATTCTATCAAGGCTTCGGTTCTCTTTGTATACCGGTGCTGATTTTGCGGCGTTTGACGCATACCACCCGGCGCTATAGTAGCCTTTGTTCTCGTCGTCTCCGGCGAGCGCATACGCGACAACTATAGGCGCACGCTTGTCCTCGGCGATAAATTGCTGCCATTTCGGCGCATCCACAGAATACTTTTCATCGCTTTCAATCTCGAAATTGATATATTTTCTGTTGCACGAGCAATAGTCCGTTATCGTGCGACCCGCGAACTGTACAAGCCACTTGATGATTGTTTCTTTGTGTTTTTCGACTGCGGTAAAGTTCTTGACAAAGTTTACGCGGCACTCATACGCCGTTTTTGTCAGGCGCATTAACTCGCGGTTGGCATTGTCTATGCGCAGTTCGCATTCTGATTTTTCTTCTTTCTTTTTTGATGCTTTGGCTTTCTTTCGCATAAGGTATGCCGTACCATATGATGATATTTCAAAGAAGAGTTCTTCTCTGCCTTTTGGCTTTTTAAAGGTTCCTTCTTTCCAGTCTGCAATCTCGCACTGTTTGATCCATTCATAGGCGGAGCTGTAGATTTGGTCTTTTACGGCTTTTGCGCCGATTGACTTTAATTCGGCTTTGACAAGCGGCGTTTTCTCGGCTTCAAT
>DJQG01000102.1:27126-27660 GCA_002438685.1 Ruminococcaceae bacterium UBA6392
TTTTCAGCAGTTCACTGCGCTCTTCTTCATCTTTTATATCCGCTATCTGGACATAGTCCTCGAGCGTTCCGCCGCGCTCCACTGCCTGCTGCATCTGTTCTGTTGGCAAAGTAGCTATCTTCAGGCGTTTGCGCACGGTCGTTTCGGCAAATCCGGTCTTTTCGACAATCTCGGCAACCGGCACGCCAAGGTCAAACATCATCTGCATGCCTTGTGCCTGCTCGTAGACCGTCAAATCAGAGCGCTGCATATTTTCAAGCAGCATCGTAGACAGCTGCGTCTTGTAGTCCATATCGACCACGGCGCAGGGTACTTCTGTCAGTCCCGCCTGCTTCGCGGCCGCGAGTCGTCTGTGCCCGATGATAACGGTATACATGCCGTTTTCGGCCGGAACGACCGTCAGGTTCTGCAAAATGCCGCGCGCCTTGATGGACTCCGCCAGCTCCGTGACATCGCCGATATTTTTTCTCGGGTTGTCCGGGTGCTGCAAAAGTTTTGTTACTTCGATGTTTGTAATCATGATTTGTCTCCTTT
>DJQG01000111.1 GCA_002438685.1 Ruminococcaceae bacterium UBA6392
GATCTCAGTTAAGTTTATCACATCGGCGGGAATTGTCAAGAAAATCAGGCGGACAGGTTGCGCCGCAGGAGCGCGAGCACGGCTTTTTCGCGCCGCGACACCTGCACCTGCGACATTCCGAGCAGTTCGGCGGTTCGACTCTGGGTCATGCCGCGATAATAGCGCAGGCTTATCATCTCGCGGTCGCGGTCATCGAGCAAAGCGATGACTTCGCGCAGGGCGATAAGCTCCGAGGCGGCATTCTCGGGCGACTCGACGGGCAAATCTATCTGCCCCTCGCCATCGTCCGTGCAGGCGGTCAGCGACACGGCGGGCATTGCGGCGTTGAGCAGCTGCGCCGTCTGGGCGACATCGCTGCCGAGGCGTTCAGCGAGCTGGCCTACAGTCGGTTCGCAGCCGAGTTCGGCGGTCAGCGCATCCTTTTCGCGCATCGCGGCGCGCGCTTTTTCTTTCAGTGCGCGTCCGACCTTGACGCTGCCGCCGTCGCGGAAAATGCGCTTTATCTCGCCGAGAATGACGGGCACGGCATAAGTCGAAAACGAGAACCCGCGCTCCGGGTCGAAGTTTTCGGCGGCTTTTATAATTCCGACGCACCCCGCCTGAAACAGGTCGTCATACTCCGCGCCCTTGCCGCGGAATTTGTTGGCGCAGGCATGGACGAGACCGATATTCTTTTCAACGAGTTCATTGCGTTCAGCCCTGTCCATCGCCGCGTCCTTTTATAAATTTATCCATGGTGACGCTCGTTCCCTTGCCCGGGACGGAGCGCACGCGCACTTTGTCCATAAAGCTCTCCATGACGGCGAATCCCAGTCCCGCGCGCTCGCCGCCGAGGGTCGTGAACAGCGGCTCCATCGCCTGGCGCACATCGACTATACCGCACCCGCGATCCCTTATTCTGATGCGGACGAGTCCGTCGTCGAACAGCCCGACCCATATGTATATCTCCCCCACGCTCGCGGGATAGGCGTGGACGATGCAGTTTGTGACCGCCTCGCTGACGGCGGTTTTAATATCCGATATTTCTTCAACCGTCGGGTCCTGCTGAGCCGCAAACGCCGAGACCGCGACGCGCGCGAAGCTCTCGTTGACGGAGCGGCTCTCTATTTTCAGGCTCATCTGATCGACAGGCTTTTTTCTACTCATGTTTATCCTCCTTGTTCCTTTTCTGCGACAGCGTACACAGCGCCTGCATACCCGCAAGGCGCATCATCTTATAATTGCGCTCGCTGAGATTCGTGACCTCGAGCTTCCCCTGCCAGCCCTGCAAGAGCCTATAGCGACCCATGACGAGACCGACGGCGGAGCTGTCCATAAAAGTGACATCGGTGAAGTCGAGGCGCAATATCTTCGGCTGCTGAGCCGCGGCGGCGGCATCGATATCCGCACGCATTGCGGCGGCGGTATGGTGGTCTATCTCGCCGGAGAGCAGCGCACTGACGCTGAGCGGATTTGAAATTATTTCAACACCCATGTTTTTTCCTCCTTTGGGGTGATTATCAATTAACAGTTTGTCCGTGGCGAGTGGGATTATTCGCGAAATATTGCGAAGATGCGGACACGGCTTGTACAAAATAAAAAACAGGACGGACTATTATCATCAAAGATAATAATCCATCCCGTTTGAAAATCCTGCCGAAATGCGGCGGGTCAAATATTTTTATTTTTCGAAAGATAATCGCGAACCTCGCCTGCGAGATAGAACGAACCGCAAACAACGAGCGTTCCGCCGTTTTGTTTTATATCATTTATCGCCATGCGGCAAGCTTCTGTCGGGTCTAATATCGACGTGCAGTCGGCGCAATATTTATTGGCGAGCCCGCTCAGGGCTTCGGGGTTCATGCTGCGCGGATTGTCGGGGGCTGTCAGATACATTTTTTCAAACAGCGGCGCAGTCAGGCGCAGATATGTGTCGCAGTCCTTGTCACCCATGAGCGCGCACACGGAGACGCGTCTGCCGCTTGTGAAACGTTCCAGAAACGCTTTAAGAGCCGAGGCGCAGCCCTCGTTGTGACCGCCGTCAAGAATAATATTTTCGCCGATAAGCTCCATTCGCGCGGGCATCACGGCGTTTTTCATCCCCCGCTCTATCGCTTCATCGCTGACATTCAAGCCGCACTCGCGCACGGCAGTGACGGCTGTCAGCGCATTTTTTATCATATGGTCGCCCGCGAACGGTATGCGGAGATTCAGCGAGCCGTAAATAATATCTGTGCCGCATATCGTCTCGTCAACAACGCGGCAGGCGGTCATATCCGGCACTGCGAGCCTATTTTTCTCGTGCCGAGCGGTTTCTTCTATAACACGGCGTGCGTCAATAGACTGCTCGGGATACATGACTGTCACGCCGCGCGGCTTGATTATTCCGCATTTCTGCGCAGCTATTTCAGCGATAGTATTGCCGAGTATAGCGGTGTGATCCATGGAAATCGAGGTTATGACGGAGACGAGCGGAGTTTTTATAATATTCGTTGAATCGAGCAGCCCGCCGAGCCCGACTTCGAGCACGACAACATCACATTCGCGCTCTTTGTACCAGAGAAACGCGGCGGCGGTCAGGGTCTCGAACTCGGTCGCGACAATTCCGCGCTTGTCGAGTTCGTCGCACGCTAATTTAACGCGCTCAACTACCGAAGCGAGCTCCTTCGGTGGAATCATCTCGCCGTCAATTTGCATGCGCTCGCAAAAATCGATGACATATGGCGAAGTGAACAGCCCGGTTCTGTACCCGGCGGCGGAGAGCATACAGGATATCATGGTGCTCGTCGAGCCCTTGCCGTTCGTCCCGGCGACATGGATAAAGCGAAGCTCATCCTGCGGGTCACCGAGCGCAGAGCAGAGCGCCCTGATGCGCTCCATGCCGGGGTGTATGCCAAAGGTCAGGCGCGAATGAATATATTCGATTGCTTCGGTTGGTGTCATCCGTTTTCCTCCGTAAATCATCAAAGGACGGGACACGCCCGTCCTTTGCAGGTTGGTTTTGATATGCAGGATACCATACGAAATTATCAACAAATATCGATTTTACGGGCGGATGATATCCGCCCCTACAGCGATAACCGAACGGGCACGATTCCCACAACGCAGTATCACGCGAAATTACGCATTGGCATCCAAAATTCACGCACGGGCGAGCCAATAGCGGAATTTTGAGTGAGACAAGGCGTGGGGTTCTGC
>DJQG01000005.1:0-173 GCA_002438685.1 Ruminococcaceae bacterium UBA6392
GCGCCCTTGCCGCCGAGAAGCTCTCTCATCTGAGCGTTGCCCTCGGAGAACAAATAAACGTACTTGTGAGCCATGATATACCTCCGTAAATAGTGTTTTTAGCTGCGAAGAAGATGCAGAAACCAAAGGCTGCATCTTCGCCTCATGTTATTATAGCAGACCGGCGGGAAAAA
>DJQG01000005.1:217-4614 GCA_002438685.1 Ruminococcaceae bacterium UBA6392
ACTTTTCTTTTGTACAGATTTGACTATACAATTATATATAGCGCAGGGAGAGCCTCCCTGCGCCGGAAAAGTGTCTGTTATTTATTAGATGTTCAGAACATAAAAGGCAAAAGAAAGCCCAACGCTGCAACAAAAATCAGCACGCCCGTAAATATTGCCCACAGTTGCCATGTATCTCCTTTAACAATGAGATTTACCGTTTTAAATCCCGAAAAAGTTGCGCCTACCGTTGCCAGAAAAACCAAAACAACAATTAAAATAGAGGGATCCATATTTTGCACAACCTCCTTTTCCCTGAGAAAATAATGTTTTATGTCGGTAGATTCATATATTGACTGGCATTAAATCACCGCCTCTTTAAGATCAATCGGTTATATATTATCCATAAAAATCAATGGCTCAAATTATATTTTATATTAATATTGTTGTCCGACAAATTAATTTTATCAAATTATATTTCCAATGTCAATACAAAAGACAATTATTTTTTGTATTGTGCATTTAATATGCAATGTTTGTTGACACATCTTTATTTTTTACGCAATCTGTGCTCAACAAAAGGCATATCGCGACCGATAAACAGGATTTCATCACAAACTGCGTTCTTCTTGATTTATAAAATCTTTGAAAAATCGCGCCGTCATATGCACAATGGCTTGTAATTTCACTCTTTTTCTGTCATAATATATTTTGAGATACCGCACGGGTATCAATAAGGAAAGGACAATGAGCTTTATGGATAAGAAATGTGCTGTTATTCTCGCCGCCGGCGAAGGCACGCGAATGAAGAGCAAAAAGCCGAAGGCTCTCGCCGAGGTTCTTTTCGCGCCGATGATCGACTGGGTCATAGGCGCCGTAAAAGAAAGCGGCATAGACGACATATGCGTTGTTAAAGGCTTCGGCGCAGAATATCTCGACGCGCACCTTGCAGGCAGCTGCGAGACCGTTCTACAGAGCGAGAGACTCGGAACGGGTCACGCCGTTCTGCAGGCGGGAAACTTTATCGAAAACAACGGCGGCGATGTCCTCGTTTTAAACGGCGACGCTCCGTTCATCGACGCAAGAACAATATACGATGCGCTCGCCCTGCACAAGAAAGAGGGCAACAGCGTCACCGTTATCTCCGCGGAGATAGACGACCCGACCGGCTACGGCAGAATAATCCGCTCGGCGGACGGTTCGGTTGAAAAGATAGTCGAACAGCGCGACGCGAACACCGAAGAGGCGGCTGTCAGGGAGGTCAATTCCGGCGCGTTCTGGTTTGACGGCGAAGCTCTGATGCGCGCGCTCAACAGCCTCAACGCAAAGCGCGCGAGCGGAGAGAACACCAAGAAAGAGTTCTATCTGACCGACGCTCTCGAAGAGATAAAATCCTACGGTCTGCGCGCAGGTTCGTTCACGGCGCAGAGCGAGGATATAATCCTCGGCGCGAACGACAGAGTTCAGCTCAACGCTCTCAACGAGCTTGCCCGTCACCGCGAGCTTGAGAAGCATATGCGTGCGGGCGTGTCCATCCCCTGCACCGACGGCGTTATTATCTGCCCCGGCGCAAAAATCGGCAGGGACACCGTGATTCTCACCGGCTCCGTGATAAAAGGCGACAGCGTCATCGGCGAGGACTGCACGATAGGTCCCGACTCGCTCGTTGAAAACAGCACGACAGAAGACGGCGTTTCGTTCGTCCGCTCGGTCTGCTACTCGTCGAAGATACTCGACGGCGCGGACATCGGTCCGTTCGTCCGTATTCGTCCCGGCAGCGTTATCGGCAGCTCCGTCCATGTCGGCAACTTCGTTGAGGTCAAGAACAGCACGATAGGCGCTGAGACGAAGATATCCCATCTTTCGTATATCGGCGACTCCGATCTCGGCACAGGAATCAACATCGGCTGCGGCTGCGCGACGGCAAACTACTCCGGCAACAAGAAGAGTCGCACCACGATCAAAAACGGCGCATTCATCGGATGCCACACCTGCCTCGTGGCTCCCGTTGAGGTCGGTGAAAACGCATACACGGCGGCAGGCTCGACCGTGACCGAGAATGTCCCCGACAACTCGCTCGCAGTCGCCCGCTCCAGACAGACGGTCAAAAAGGGCTGGGTGAGGATAAAACAGCCCTATAAGCATAAAGTCTAAAAGAAAGACGGTGAAATTGCCATGAAAAAAGGCAAGAAAGCGGCGATAATCATTATTGCCGTCATCGCGACCGCGGCGATAGTTGTCGGCGGACTCGTCCTCGGAGGAGTCATCCCTGTCGGCAACAAGAGAACGGCTTCTGCACAGGAGATAGCTGTTGACGATACCGCAATGACCGCATACAAGACTATCCCCCAGGTCTACAAGATCACGCTCAAGTCGCTCTACGGCATGAGCGCCGACGATGTCGCGAAGTTCTACGAGAACAACTGCGAGGGCTGGAATGTTTACGCCCAGACAGTCTCGATAAAGAACCGCAGCGACACTGCGATAGTCATCTCCAACGCGAAGAGCGAAGCGAACGGAACGGACAACATCTGGGTCTGCTCGCGTACAAACGAAGCCGACTATGTGACCATAGCTCCCGGCGAGACCGGAACATTCACATTCAACGTCCTCGCCAAGGGCTACAACAGCCCCGACGATGTTAAATCGGCTCTCAAGAAGCTCAACCCGAGCATCGTGTTTGCGGAGAACAAGTCCGCCGCGAACCAGTCGTTCGTAAAATTTGACATGGCAAACGCCGACAAATTCGCGATCGACATAAGTTTCTGATAAAGTCAAAATAACATACGGGCGCTCGGTTTTCCGGGCGTCCGTATAAAATGTAAGGGAAAAAGATATGAATTTTTTTAGACGCACTCCCCGCGCTGTCGGTGCGCCCGAATTTTTGATAGTCGGGCTCGGCAACCCGGGCAAGGAATATGAATTCACCCGCCACAACGCAGGCTTTCTCTGCCTCGATCTCTTCGCACAGGAGAACGATATAAAAATAAACCGTTTGAAGTTCAACGCCCTTATAGGCGACACGGAAATTTGCGGCAGACGCTGCATTCTCGCAAAACCCCAGACATTTATGAACAACTCCGGCGAGGCGGTGCGCGACATAGCCTCGTTCTACAAGATTCCGCCCGAAAAGATAATCGTCATTTTTGACGACATCTCCCTCCCCTGCGGCAGGCTCAGGATACGCCGCAAAGGCACGGACGGCGGTCACAACGGAATAAAGAGCATAATATATCAGCTTCAGAGCAATCAGTTTCCGCGCATCAAGCTCGGCATCGGCGCGAAGCTCCACCCCGAGCAGCCGCTCGCCGACTGGGTACTCTCGGTCATGAAGGGCGACGATCTCGAAAATCTGCGTTCCGCCTGCCTCAAGGCGTGCGATGCGATTCCCTTGCTCGTAAACGGAGAGACCGAAAAGGCAATGGGACTCTACAACGCCGCAAAATAACCGCGCGGCGACCGAGTCCCATTAAAAAGTCAGATCTTGAAGTTTTTCATCGAGGACACATCGTCCATTATGCCGCTGACGGTCTTCATAGCCTTTGCGGCGCTCTTCTTGACATTCTTCTTCGCCTTTTTGAGCGAATTGTTCGAGCCCATCATCATCGCACCCGACACTGCGGCCGCCGCGCCGCCGACCGCGAGGGCGACCATGACATTTTTGGCGGTCGATCCGGACTGAGCCATCTTCATAAAAGAACACACCCCTTTTTATTTTTCAGAACGCTTCGGGCGTTCCCTTTATATTTTGAGCAGGGAGCGCGCCGGGATTCAAGACAAAATTTGTTTTGTCAAAACGTACGAAACAGGAGGACAGAAATGCAGCTGAACATAGTTCTCGTTGAACCCGAAATACCGCAGAACACCGGCAACATCGCGCGCACCTGCGCCGCGACCGGCTCGCGCCTGCACATAGTCAAGCCCATGGGATTCACCATTGACGACCGCAAGCTCAAAAGAGCCGGACTCGACTACTGGCATCTGCTCGACATAACATATTATGAGAACCTCGCGGACTTTTTTGAGAAGAACGCGGGCGAAAAATTTTTCTATTTTTCAACCAAGGCGGAGCACGTCCATTCGGATGTAGTTTATCCCGACAACGCCTACATAGTCTTCGGCAAGGAGACAAAAGGACTGCCCGAGGAGCTTCTGCACGACAACCAGGACAGCTGCGTGAGAATACCGATGATAAACAATTCGAATGCTCGCAGCCTGAATCTCTCGAACTCCGTCGCCGTTGGCGTATACGAAGTTCTGCGCCAGTGGGGATATCCTGAACTACTGACGAAAGGCAAGCTGACAAAATTTGACTGGGACTAACAACGGCAAATAAACGAACGGGAAGCTCCCATAAAGTATTGGATTTATAAACGGTGTGACTTTTCGGTCGCGCCGTTGTTTTTAAGTTGTGAGTT
>DJQG01000005.1:4799-8950 GCA_002438685.1 Ruminococcaceae bacterium UBA6392
GGATTTATCTATGAGCACGACATTGTTATCAATGCGCACGAGATAGATATATCCGTCCTGCTCGCCCCATCGGTCGAATGCCGACCAGTTGTTTTTGCCCGTGCCGAGCGGCGAAGTTATCGCCACGCCGTCATCGTCAATGACATATTCCAAAGTTCCGCCCGAAATCGCATTGTTTTTCTTTTTCATAACCTTTTGCATTATGCTGAGCTGAAACTTTTTGGAAAATAAAATTATCAGCAGAAAAAGCACCGCAAAACCGAGCATCAGGAATCCGTAACCGACAGCACCGCGCGCGAACATCCACACGGCAAACGCCGCATATATGACACAGAGAACCGCCGAAACTGCGGAGGTCACCTTGCGCCTTTTCAGATTGTTCGGCGTGTTGAGCGAAATTCCCGCGAGGATTTTCTGCTCCCTTTCGCCGGGTTCGGTCTTGTATCTTACCATATTTTCATCCCTTATTTAAGCTTGTGCACAAAAAGACCGCTGAGCAGCTTCGGCTCGAACCAGGTCGATTTCGGCGGCATTATCTTGCCCGCGTCGGCTATGTTCATAAGGTCGTCAACGGTTGTCGGGAACATCGAAAATGCGAGGCACATGTCGCTTTGCGCCCTGCGTTCAAGCTCCTTGAGACCGCGTATGCCGCCGACGAAGTCAATTCTCTTGTCGGTGCGCGGATCGTCTATCCCGAGCACGGGAGAGATAAGATTCTGCTGAAGTATCGAAACATCGAGCGCCGCGACAGGGTCGGACGCATCGAAAGTGCCGTCCTTTGCGGTGAGCTTGTACCACTTTTCGCCGAGGTACATTCCGAAGGTATGCTTCTCCTGCGGCTTATAAGGCGACTCGGGCGCGGATTCGACTGTAAAGCTTTTGCTTATCTTCGCTATAAACTCGTCCTGTGTCAGACCGTTTAAGTCTTTTATAACTCTGTTGTAGTCCATTATCGCAAGCTCACTCTGCGCAAACAGCACGGCGAGGAAGAAGTTGAACTCCTCGTTTCCGGTGTATCCGGGATTCTGCTCTCTGCGCTTTTTGCCGACTTTGACCGCCGAAGCGGCGCGGTGATGACCGTCCGCGATATAGAGCGAATCGATGCCCGCGAAGAGAGAGGAGAGTTTCTTTATCGTCTCGGGACAGTCGATGACCCAGACCGTCTGAGCGACGCCGTCGGAAACAAAATCATAGACCGGCTCATGCTCCGCCTGCCATGCCTTGACGATATCGCCGACAGCGACGTTGTCCCTGTATGTCAGGAAGATAGGACCCGTGTTCGCGTCGCAATAATCGACATGATTTATTCTGTCCTGCTCCTTGTCGGCGCGGGTCAGCTCATGCTTCTTTATGACATTGTTCATATAGTCGTCTATCGACACGCAGCCGACGAGACCCGTCTGGCTTCTGCCGTCCATTATCTGACGATATATGTACATGCAATCCGACTTGTCCTGTTTGCAGATGCCGTCGGTTTCGAGCTTTTTGAGATTCTCCGCTGCCTTATTGTAGACAGCTTCCGAATAGAGTTCCGTGCCAACGGGCAGATCGACCTCCGCCTTGTCGACATGGAGGAACGAATAGGGATTGCCCTTTACCATCTCGCGGGCTTCGTCGCTGTTCATAACATCATAGGGAAGAGCCGCAACACGCGATGCATATTCGGGGAGCGGTCTTACTGCCCTGAAGGGCTTGAATACTGCCATAATGAGACTTCCTTTCTTCGGCGCGCCGCGCGGGCAAAGCCCGCGCAGTGCGAGCCGCAGGCTCGCGCGGCGCCGTTTCACGGCGCCGGCGCGCCATAAGCCTGAAATTACATCTTGCCTGTCTTTTTGCCGCCGAGCTTTATGCCCGAGAGCACATTGGTGTCGAACGAATAGGTTATCGACTCGCGCTCGCGTTCGCGCTTCATGGCGAGCGATATCATCTCGTCGATAAGCTCGGTATATTTGACCCCAAGAGGCTCCCAGAGGTAGAACGAGAGCGAGCCGGGAATCGTGTTTATCTCGTTGAGCCAGACCTTGCCGGTCGAGGCGTCAATCATAAAATCTATACGCGACACGCCGCTGCAGCCGAGCACTCTGAACGCCTTGACCGCCATCTCGCGTATCTCGTTTTCGGTCTCTTTCGGGATGTCGGCGGGAATTCTGCGCTGGGTCGACGCCATGCCCTTTGAGCCGGATTTAGAAGCATTGCCGATATATTTATCTTCATAGCTCAGAATATCCGTTGCATTGAGCGGCTCTTCGCAGACGGACGCGCGCGCCGAATGTCTGTCGCCGAGAACGGAGCAGTTTATCTCGCGCAGGTTCTCTATCGCGGGCTCGACAAGGACTCTGTCCGCATAATCGAACGCGTTCGAGAGCGAATTTTCAAGTCCGTCGGTGTCATGCGCCTTGCTGATGCCGATGCTCGAACCGAGGTTTATCGGCTTGACGATAACGGGATAGCTGAATCTCTTCTCGATATCCGCAACTATCTTTTCGGGATCTGCATCATAGTCCTCCGCGTCGACGCAAACACAGTCGAGCACGGGGATGCCGTTATCTTTGAAGACGGTCTTCATAACATATTTATCCATTCCGACCGCCGACGAGATAACGTCGCAGCCGACATACGGAAGATTGAGCATCTGGAGATAGCCCTGCAGAGTGCCGTCCTCAACATTCGTGCCGTGGACTATCGGAAACGCAACATCGATATAGTCAATAACATCCTTTGCAAAAGCCTTGTGCGGATATCTGACTATCAGCGTGCGGTCGCCGTCGTTGACGAGATTCACGCGCGTGCTCTCCGCGATAAGCGCATTGATATTTTTATAAGCCTCGATCTCGCCGATATGTTCGCCGACATACATCTCGTTGTTCTTTGTGATATAGATCGGGATAACATCGTATTTGTCTTTATCCACCGCGTGGATCGCCTGAATGGCAGAAATGACGGAAATCTCATGCTCAACGCTTCTGCCGCCGAACATGACTGCAAGCTTTATCTTCATAGGAATACCCCCATTAATAATTGTCGGGAAGGTCGTTTTCGAGCAGGACGATCTTCTTTTTATCCGTTCTTATCGCGCCGACCTTGGCGAGCGCATCGCCGAGCGCGGGAGACACAAATATGTGCGACTCGTCAAAGCCTGCCTCGACAAGACCTTTGTATATGCTCTTCGTCTGCCTCTCGCCGACGAGGGCAACATAGTCGCAGACTGCGGCGGCGTTTCTGCCGAATTCGCAGTTGTATTCCTCCTGCTTGTCGCCGAGCTCGACCATGCCGGGCGTGACGAGGATCTTCTCGCCCTCGAAGAAGCTCAGAGTCTCAAGTGCCGCTTTCGTGCCGCTCGGGTTTGAGTTATACGAGTCATCTATAAGCGTCATGCCGACGCGCTTTGAGAGCTCGAGGCGGTGCGGCACGGATTCAAGGCGGCGCACCTGCGGGCGCAGCTCGGCGAGCGAGATGCCCAGCTCATGCGAAACCGCTATCGCACCGAGGATATTCAGGCAGTTGTGGGTGCCGATGAGCTTTGTCGTGAACTCCTCTTTTTCGCCGTCGGGCGTTGTGACTTCAAAAGTTGTGCCTTTATCTCCGACGCTGATAAGCTTCGCTTTATACTTGCTGTCGGAATTGAGTCCGTAGGTTATCGCGCCGTCGGGTGCTCTTTCGGCTATATATTCATTGTCGCCGTTCAAGAACAGCATACCGTCCTTCGGCAGTGCGTCGGCGAGCTCGAACTTCGTGTTGATAACATTCTGAAGAGACTTGAAGCTCTCGAGATGCTGCGGCCCTATCGAGGTTATTATGCCGTGCTTCGGGTGGACTATATCGCACAGCTCTTTGATATCGCCGACATATTTCGCGCCCATCTCGCAGATGAATATTTCATGCGTCGCTCTGAGCGAGCCGCGCACCGTCTTGACGACGCCCATTGGAGTGTTGTAGCTCTCGGGGGTCATGAGGACATTGTATTTTGCCTTGAGCAGAGTGTTGAGGTAGAACTTGACGCTCGTTTTGCCGTAGCTTCCGGTGACGCCGATAACTGTAAGCTTCGGGCAGGCGGCGAGCATTTTTTTCGCGTCGTTCGTGTAATATCTGTTTATCGAAAGCTCGATGGGCTTATTAATAATATTGGCGAGGATTATGACAAACGGCGAAGC
>DJQG01000138.1:0-11502 GCA_002438685.1 Ruminococcaceae bacterium UBA6392
AACATAAAAACTACTTACTTTTTATACAGAGGTGAAAACATTGGCATTTGAAGGTCTTTCGGAACGCCTTGAAGCGGCGTTCAAGCGTCTTAAGAGCAAGGGCAGCCTCAACGAGGCGGATGTCCGCGCGGCGATGCGCGACGTGCGCATGGCTCTGCTTGAGGCGGACGTCAGCTACAAGGTAGCCAAGGATTTCACCGCCAAGGTCACCGAGAGAGCTATCGGCGCGGACGTTATGGAGAGCCTTACTCCCGCGCAGATGGTCATAAAGATAGTCAACGAAGAGCTTATCGATCTCATGGGCGGCACGAAGACCCGCCTCGCGACTGCGGCGCATCCGCCGACAGTGATAATGCTCTGCGGTCTTCAGGGCGCAGGTAAAACGACGCACTGCGCAAAGCTTGCGCTCATGCTCAAGAACCGCGGCAGCAGACCGATGCTCGTCGCGTGCGATATCTATCGCCCTGCGGCTATCAAACAGCTTCAGGTGCTCGGCGAAAAGGTCGGCGTACCGGTCTTTGAAAAGGGTACGCAGGATCCGGTTGAAACAGCCAAACAGGCGGTCGCGCTTGCAAGGGACGAGGGCAACGACTATGTCCTTATCGATACCGCAGGTCGCTTGCATATAGATGAGCAGCTCATGGATGAGCTCAAGCGCATCAAGTCGGAAATCCGCCCGCACGAGATTCTCCTCGTGGTCGACGCGATGACCGGTCAGGATGCGGTCAATGTCGCCTCGACTTTCAACGAGACGCTCGGCATTGACGGACTTATCCTGACAAAGCTCGACGGCGACACCAGAGGTGGTGCGGCACTCTCCGCGCGCGCTGTCACGGGCAAGCCGATAAAATTCGTCGGCATCGGCGAAAAGCTCGGCGATCTCGACACCTTCCACCCCGACCGCATGGCTTCGAGAATCCTCGGCATGGGCGATGTCCTCTCGCTTATCGAAAAGGCGGAGACCGCTATTGACGAGAAGAAGGCGGCGGAGCTCGAGGAGAAGATAAGAAAGAACAAATTCGACCTCAACGACCTGCTCGATCAGATAACCCAGCTTCGCAAGATGGGCTCGATTCAGGACACGCTTGCTATGCTCCCTGGCATGGGCAAGAAGCTCCAGGGCGTGGATGTTGACGAGAAGCAGTTCGACCGTCTCCAGGCGCTCATCCGCTCGATGACCCCGAAGGAGCGCGAGAATCCCGACATAATCAATCCCTCCCGCAAAAGGCGTATCGCCGCGGGCAGCGGACAGAAGGTCGAGGATGTCAACAGGCTTCTCAACCAGCACAAGCAGATGCAGAAGCTATTCAAGCAGTTCAACGGCAAAGGCTCGAAGAAAAAGATGCGCCGTATGGGCTTCGACCCGAGCAGGCTCGGAATGTAAAAACGGATGTTATCCTATAGGTCAGCCTTAGGGTTTACATTATATATTAATTTTGTATTACTTTTGGAGGTACAATTATTATGGCAGTTAAAATCAGACTTCGCCGCATGGGCGCAAAGAAGAACCCCTTCTACAGAATAGTCGTTGCAGATTCGAGATATCCCCGCGACGGCAGATTCATCGAGGAGATCGGCACTTATGATCCGCTCAAGACTCCCGCTGATGTGAAGATCGACGCAGACAAGGCAAAGCAGTGGATCGCCAACGGCGCTCAGCCCACCGATACCGTTAAGGATATCCTCAAGAAGAGCGGCGTCATCGACTGATAACGCTCAGCGTAAAACATGGCTCTCGGCAGTCTGCGGGGAGTTTTGTTTTTCTATGAAAGGAACATCGAAATGAAGGATTTACTTATATCCATCGCTCAGGGTCTCGTTGAAGAGCCCGATGCAGTTACCGTCACCGTTGACGAGCCGGATGATGAGGGCATTACCGTCTATCATCTCCATGTCAGCGAGAACGACATGGGCAGAGTTATCGGCAAGCAGGGCAGAATAGCCAAGGCTATTCGCACTGTTATGCGCGCTGCCGCAACACGCTGCGATGAGAAGGTCGCAGTTGAGATAGACTGATGATAAAGGACTATCTTGAAATAGGGCAGATAGTCGGCACACACGGCGTGCGCGGGGAACTGCGCGTTCAGCCGTGGTGCGATTCGCCCGAATTCTTCAAAAAGTTTAAAACGCTCTACTACGACGCACACGGTGAAAAAAGCGTGGGCGTTGTTTGCGCTCGCCCCCACGGGAATATTGCGCTGCTGCGCCTCGACGGCTGCGACACGGTCGAAAAGGCGGCCTCTCTCAGAGGCAAGGTGCTCTATATGCGCCGCAGCGACGCGCATCTCAAGAAAGGCGACTGGTTCATAGCCGAGCTTATCGGCTGCCGCGCTGAGGACGCAAACAGCGGAAAAGTCTACGGGACCGTTACCGATGTCAGCCAGACCGGCGCAAACGATGTCTGGCACATAACGGATGACAACGGCGCCGAGACTCTTATCCCCGCCATTCCCGATGTTGTTTCAAGCGTCGATGTAGAGAACGGAATTGTCCTGATAACACCGCTGAAAGGGCTGTTTTCAGATGAGGATTGATATTCTTACCCTCTTCCCGGAGATGTGCTGCGAGGTGCTCAGGAAGAGCGTCATAGGCAGAGCGCGCGAGCGCGGCTGCGTTGAAATAAACTGCCGCAACATCCGCGACTATACGCTCGACAAGCACAACCGCGTCGACGATTCGCCCTACGGCGGCGGGACGGGCATGATAATGCAGGTGCAGCCGATATATGACTGCTACGAGTCCCTCTGCCGCGACACGGGCACGCACCCGCATCTTATATATCTGACCCCGCAGGGAAAGACGCTGACCCAAAAGCGCGTGGTCGAGCTGTCGAAGCTCGACAATATTGCTCTGCTGTGCGGTCACTATGAGGGAATCGACGAGCGCGTTATAGAAGAGATAGTCGACGAGGAAATTTCGATCGGCGATTTCGTGGTGACTGGCGGCGAGCTGCCCGCGCTTATGCTCGCGGATGCCGTCGCGCGTATGCTCCCCGGAGTGCTCGCTAACGAAGATGCGTTTGAGCTCGAGAGCCATTTTTCGTCCCTGCTCGAATATCCTCAGTACACCCGCCCTGTCGAATGGCACGGCAAAGAGGTGCCGCCCGTTCTGCTCTCGGGTCACCATGCGAACATCGAGAAGTGGCGCAGGGAACAGAGCCTTGAGCGCACCTACCGCCGCAGACCCGATATGCTCGAAAAAGCGGAGCTGTGCCGAAAAGACCGAGCGTTTCTCTCGGCTTTGAAGAGTGAGGACTGATTTCCGAAGGCAATAATTTAATGTGCAACCTGCATTAAAAAGATGTGCCTTGTATGGTCAAAATACACAACAAAGCCCCCGCCCGAATTTTCAACTTTGGAACAGGCAACGAATTATCGCCTTTGAGGGCGAAAGTCGCAAGTAAATTGTTGACGGGGACAAGTTTTATGATATAATATATAAGCAGTAGAATAAAATTTGAATTTGTGTGTGGGAGATTATATATTATGTATGTTAAAGATGTTATGGTACAGAATCAGGTAGGACTTCATGCACGTCCGGCAACTTTTTTCATTCAGAAGGCTAACGAGTTCAAGTCTTCTATTTGGGTGGAAAAGGACGAGCGCAGAGTCAACGCCAAGAGCCTTCTCGGCGTGCTTTCCCTCGGCATCATGGGCAACACCCAGATCCGCATCATCGCAGGCGGCCCCGACGAGGAGCAGGCTGTCGATGAGCTTGTGAAGCTTGTTGAGTCCGGCTTCGCCGAGTAATATAACTTTAATACAGATAAGCAGGCTTAGGCCTGCTTTTTCTTTTTGTCTATTTTCATCGCTTCGCGGCATATAATATCTTTGAAAAGGATATTTTAGGCGGTGATATTATGTTTTCGGTTCTCGTTATTGCTGACGACGCCGGCTTTTTCAGGCGAAGGCGGCTGTTTAAAACTCCGCAGGTGCGCGATGTGCGCGTATACGGCGGTCTGCCGTTTCGCGAGATAACCTCAGCCCGGCGGCGCGGAAAGATAAACCGCGCGGCGATATGCGAAGCGGCGGGGAGATGCTCGGGCACAATGCTCCTGCCCAAAGATATAGCGCCCGGCGGCGGGATAGACGAGCCCGATCTCTCCGATTACAGAAAGCTCGTTTTCTTCAACACTGCGTGCTCTATATTGCGCTCGTCCTGCGGGTGCGGAGTGCGCGGCGAGCTGCTGATAAAAGACAAAAACGCCTCCGCCGCGCAGAGACTCGGCATTGCCGTGCCGCTGTTTTCGGATATCCGCGTTGCAACTTCGTGTCCGGACGGGTATTCGCGACCGATAGAAAACGCCATGGACGAATTCGGCGCGGCGGTTCTCGACGGAATCAGCGACAGCGCGGATGCAGTCATCGACCTCGATTCGTCGCCCGAAAAGCTTGTCTGCGGCGGCGAAGTTTTTACGGCGGGAAAAATAACGCTCCCGAGCGCATATGCCCGCCTCATGCCGACGGGCGCGGACTCGCTTGAATTCGCGGGTGCGCTTTATCTTATAAGCCGAATCCACTCGCTCTCGCAGCTTTGTTTTTCCGAGATATATCACGGCGGAAAACCGCTTTCTCCGAGCGCCGCGTCGGAGCTTATAAGGCTTTCGGCGGCGCCGTAAACTATTGACAACAGGCGATAAAATGAATATAATAACAATATTGTGGATAAGTGCCTGAAAAGGCCTTAGAGTATCAATTTTTAAAATTTAAGGAAGAAGGATGGCCTTAAAATGGAAAAGCAGATCGTATTGACAAGAGAGAGCTACGATGCCAAGGTCAAGGAGCTCGAACAGCTCAAAACCACCGGCAGAGATGAGATAGCCGAGCGCATCAAAGTTGCGCGTTCTTTCGGCGACCTTTCCGAAAACTCCGAGTATGATGAGGCGATGAACGAGCAGGCGAAGCTCGAAGCCAAGATCGCCCGCCTTGAAAACGACATCCGCAACGCGAATATCCTCGACGAGGACAATCTGAATGCGGGCGTGGTTCATCCCGGCTCAAAGGTCAAGGTCGAGAATGTCGAGACCGGCAAGAAGAGCGAGTATACTATCCTCGGACCCAGCGAGTCGAACCCCTCTCAGGGCATAATCTCCGACCAGTCGCCCATAGGCAAGTCGCTTATCGGCAACCGCAAGGGCGATATAGTCGATGTTCAGCTGCCGACCGGAAAGATTCTTCAGCTCAAGATTCTCAGCATCGCGAAGTCAAAGTAAAAAAGCACAGTTCACATAAATCCAAGGAGTGAAAAAAATGCCGGATGAGATAAACACCAACCCCGTCTCCGCCGAGAGCGAAGAGGCTCAGGAGGATATAAACGCCCTGCGTCAGATCCGCCTGGACAAGCTCAACGAGCTTTGCGCCGCAGGGGAGGATCCGTTCAAAATAACAACCGCGGATCAGTCCGCCCATGCACAGGAGATAGTCGACAATTTTGAAGCGATGGAGGGCAAAGAGGTCTCCATATGCGGACGAATGATGTCAAGACGCGATATGGGCAAGGCGAACTTCATCGATATCCGTGACCGCTCTGGTCGCATTCAGGTCTATGTGCGCATAAACGATGTCGGCGAGGATACATTTGCAAAGTTCAAGAAGTGGGATATCGGCGATATCCTCGAAGTGCGCGGCACGGTGTTCAAGACCCGCAGGGGCGAGATATCCATCCACGCAACCGCGCTTCGCCTGCTGACGAAGTCGCTGCTTCCGCTGCCCGAAAAGTTTCACGGTCTGCGCGATACGGACACCCGCTATCGCCGCCGCTACCTTGATCTCATAGTCAACCCAGATGTCAAGGATACATTTATAAAGAGAAGCCTGATAATCCGCGAGATAAGAAACTATCTCGATTCCAAGGATTTCATCGAGGTCGAGACGCCCATTCTTGTTCAGAATGCGGGCGGCGCTGCCGCGCGTCCGTTTGTGACCCATCACAACGCCCTCAACGAGGATCTCAACCTGCGCATTTCCCTCGAACTCTACCTCAAGCGCCTTATAGTCGGCGGACTTGAGCGAGTCTACGAGATGGGCAGAGTTTTCCGCAACGAGGGTCTTGATGTGCGCCACAACCCCGAGTTCACGCTCCTTGAGATATATCAGGCGTATACCGATTTCCACGGCATGATGGACCTTGTCGAAGAGCTCTACAGAACCGTTGCTCTCAAGGTTCTCGGCACTGCCGTTGTCACCTATGACGGAGTGGAAATTGATCTTTCAAAGCCCTTTGCCCGCATGACGATGGTCGAGGCTGTCAAGAAATATTCGGGCGTCGACTTCGCCGAGATCGATCTTGAAACCGCCCGTTCGCTCGCTAAGGAGCGCGGCATCGAGTTCGAGGAGAGACACAAGAAGGGCGACCTGCTCAACCTCTTCTTCGAGGAATATGTCGAGGACAAGCTCGTTCAGCCGACCTTCATCACGGAGCACCCTGTCGAAATTTCCCCGCTTGCAAAGAGAAAGCCCGACGATCCGAACTACACGGAGCGTTTCGAGCTGTTCATAACCTGCCGCGAGATGGCGAACGCCTTCTCCGAGCTCAACGACCCCATCGACCAGCGCGGCCGCTTTGAGGCTCAGGAAGAGCTGTTTGCCGCCGGCGACGATGAGGCGAACCACACCGACGAGGACTTCCTCATGGCTCTCGAATACGGTATGCCCCCGACAGGCGGCATCGGCATCGGCATCGACCGCTTTGCCATGCTTCTGACCGACAGCTATTCTATCCGCGACGTTCTGCTCTTCCCGACGATGAAGTCGCTTGACAGCGACGCGTCCAAGAAGACCGCGGTTGTCGAAGAGGAAAAAGAGGAGGAGACCCCCGAGACTATAGACTTTTCTAAAGTCGAGATAGAGCCTCTTTTCAAGGATTTTGTCGATTTCGAGACTTTCAGCAAGTCCGATTTCAGAGCCGTCAAGGTCAAAGAATGCACCGCAGTGCCCAAGAGCAAGAAGCTGCTTAAGTTCGTCCTCGACGACGGCACGGGCGCCGACCGCATTATCCTGAGCGGTATCCATGCCTATTATGAGCCCGAAGAGCTTGTCGGCAAGACGCTCATAGCCATAACCAACCTGCCGCCAAGATCGATGATGGGCATCGATTCGTGCGGAATGCTCCTGAGCGCCATACATTCGGAGGAGGGCGAAGAGAAGCTCAATCTTCTCATGGTCTCCGGTCGCATCCCCGCGGGCGCAAAGCTCTATTGATATATGAAAATATCGGTTGCTCTTGCCGCATATAACGGCGAGAAATATATAGGAGAACAGATTGAATCCATACTCCCTCAACTCGGCAGAGACGACGAGATAGTTGTTAGCGACGATAACCCCGCGGGCAAGACCCGCGCGGCGGTCGAATTCTATTCGGCATACGACGGGCGCGTCAGATATGTCGAGGGCACGGGCGAGGGCGTATGCAGAAATTTTGAAAACGCTATTCTCAACTGTTCGGGGGATGTAATTTTCCTGTGCGATCAGGACGATGTCTGGCTCCCGAACAAGGTTGAGCGCGTCATGGAAGCGATTGAAAACGGCGCAGACGTCGTGCTGCATGACGCAATGATGACGGATGGGGAACTGAATGTCACCGACGAATCTTTCTTCAGCCTCAACGGCTCGAAGAGGGGATTTGTCAGAAACTTTCTGAAGAATTCATACATGGGCTGCTGCATGGCGTTCAGGCGCGATTTTGAGCCTGCGTTCATGCCGTTCCCCAAAAATCTCGCCATGCATGACTGGTGGATAGGACTCAACGCCGAGCTAAAAGGCAAGGTCGAGTTCATATACGAGCCTCTTATCAAGCATCGCTGCCACGGCGGCAACGTGACAGGAGGCAAGACTACCGCCGCGCAGAAGATATCCTGGCGCATTCAAATGGCGGGAGATATACTGCGATACAAAAACGCAGACTGACGCTGATCGCAGCAAGTCAGCACTTAAAGAGGTGTGAAATTGGGAAAATATAAGGTCACGGGGTGCATAGTGACGCACAACAATATGCATTCCATCAAAAAGACCCTTGATTCTCTGCTCGAGTTCACCTGTGCCGATTTCAAGCTCTATGTTGTGGACAATTCCTCAACCGACGGCACTCCGGAGTTTATCGAGCAGAACTACCCGCAGCTTGAGCTGATCCGCAACGCCGGAAACACCGGCTTCGGAGCGGGTCATAATCTGGTGATGGACAGGCTTGATTCAAAATATCATGTCGTCATAAATCCGGATATTACAGTAAAGAACGATGCGATATCCGCCCTTGCGGACTATCTCGAAGAGCATGAGGATATAGGTATGCTCGCCCCGAAAATCTGCTTTCCCGACGGGCGTATGCAGATTCTCGGCAAGCGCGACCCGAAGATAAAATATCTTTTTGCCAGCCGCCTGCGCAACGAAGAGAAGCCGGGCAGGCTCCTGCGCGAATATGCAATGCTCGACGAGGACTACACAAAGCCCTTTGACATTGAGAACGCCTCCGGATGCTTCTTCATGATAAGAACGGAGCTGTTTTGCAAAATCGGCGGCTTTGACGAGGAATATTTCCTCTATTTTGAAGACAGCGACATAACCCGCACCGTGCGCAAATATGCCCGCGTCGTGTTTTACCCGTCGGTTGTCGTCTATCACGAATGGGAGAGGGAGTCGAAGCATAACTTCAAGCTCCTGCTCGTCCATATCCGCTCGATGTTCTACTATATGAAAAAGTGGAGGTGATTCGGATGAAGAAATACTTCAAGAATTTTTATAAGTACCGTTTCCTTTTCACCGAGATCGTTCGCAAGAACATCAAGCTCCAGTACAGGAACTCGGTTCTCGGTATGTTCTGGACATTTCTTCAGCCGCTTCTGACGATGATCGTGCTCGCGTTCATCTTCGGAAATATCTTCGGACGCGATGAGTCGAAGGTTCTCAACTATCCCGTATATTTGCTCTGCGGTCGTCTGCTCTATGAGTTTTATTCCCAGGCGACCAAGCGCGCCATGCGCTCGATAAGAAACAGCGCGTCGGTCATAAAGAAGGTGTATGTGCCCAAGTACATATACCCCATGGCGAATGTCACATCGAACTTCATAACGTTTTTGATATCACTTCTCGTGCTCGCGGTCGTTATGGCATATTATCTGATATTCACCAACACCGCCATGCGCCTGACTCCGTATATCCTGCTCGCTTTCGTGCCGATACTCATCCTCTTTGTGCTGTGCGTCGGCGTCGGAATGATACTTTGCACCATGGAGGTTTTCTTCAAGGATGTCGAGTATATGTACGAGGTTTTCTGCATGCTGCTGTTCTATGCGACTCCCATATTCTACAATGTCGAGACTCTGCATATAACCAACAAGTATGCTCAGTATGCGCTCATGGCGAACCCGCTCTATTCGATAGTCTCGATGTTCAGGGACTGCGTGCTTTTCGGCAGGGCGATGAATCCGAATCATATAATCTACTCCGCCGTCTTCAGCGTTGCGATGCTGCTCATAGGCGTGCTGGTGTTCTACAAGAAGCAGGATGATTTCATCCTGCACATCTGATGGGAGGGCGTAATTATGGGCAACGTAATGGTTGATGTAAATCACGTCAGCATCAGATTCATTCAGAATCAGGAAAAGGTAGACAATCTAAAAGAATATTTCATAAAGCTCGTCACCCACAAGCTCAAGTATGACGATTTCTGGGCACTTACCGATGTCAATTTCCAGATCGAAAAGGGCGAACGCCTCGGTGTTCTCGGCTTCAACGGAGCCGGCAAGAGTACCCTGCTCAAGACCGTCGCAGGCGTTCTCAAACCCACCAAGGGCACGGTCACGACGAAGGGCGTTATCGCCCCTCTGCTTGAACTCGGCGCGGGCTTTGACATGAACTACACCGGCAAGGAAAATGTCTATCTCTACGGCGCGACGATGGGCTATTCGCGAAAGTATATCGAGGAGCGCTACGATGAGATAGTCGAATTCGCCGAGCTCAAAGACTTTATGCATGTCCCGGTCAAAAACTATTCCTCCGGTATGCGCGCGCGTCTCGGCTTCGCGATAGCCACCGCGGTCGATCCGCAGGTGCTTATTCTCGACGAGGTGCTCTCCGTCGGCGACGCCCGTTTCAGAGCCAAGAGCGAGAAACGAGTCATGTCGATGTTTGAAAACAATGTAACGGTGCTCTTCGTCTCGCACTCGACAGAACAGGTGCGCAGACTCTGCAACAAGGCCATAATCCTTGATCACGGCAAGATGATAGCTTCCGGAACGAGCCAGGAGGTCTGTGATATCTACGACCGTATGGTCAAGGGAATAAAATAAGAAAGGGTGTTTTTCAGATGGTCATAGGAGCGATTTTTGCCGGCGGTATCGGCAGCAGAATGGGCAGCGCAGATATGCCCAAGCAGTATCTCCAGCTCGGCTCAAAGCCGATAATAGTCCACACGATAGAGAAGTTTGTCGTCAATCCCGGAATCGACCGCATAATAGTCCTCTGCCCCAAGGCATGGATAGCCCACACGAAGGATCTCGTGAAGAAATATCTCGGCGAGGCTATCGCAGAGAAAATAAATGTTGTTGAGGGCGGCTCGACAAGAAACGGTACGCTTGAAAATGCGCTTAAATTTATCAACGAGAACTTCGCAATTGACGATGACAGCGTTATTGTTACCCACGACGCAGTCCGTCCGTTCGTCACCCACAGAATAATTGACGAAAATATCGAGGCGGCGAAGAAATACGGCGCGTGCGACACAGTTATTCCTGCGACGGATACGATAGTCCGCAGCGAGGACGGCGAAAATGTCAGCAGCATCCCGACCAGAAGCGAGCTGTATCAGGGTCAGACTCCGCAGTCCTTCAGAATAAAGGAACTCGAGAGCGTTCTCAACAGCCTCACCGAGGACGAGAAGAACACGCTGACCGACGCATGCAAGATCTATACAATAAAGAACAAGCCCGTCCGCATCGTTGACGGCGAAGTGTTCAATATCAAGATAACCTACACTTATGATCTCAAAGTTGCAAACGCACTTCTGGGGGTTGTGAACAATGATAAATGAAGTATATCAGCTTATAGCACCCAAGCTCATTGACACGGCGTACAAAGAGATAGATCTCTCGAAGAACGAGGTCATTCTCCGTCCCGTCAAGATGTCGATATGCAAGGCGGATCAGCGCTACTATCAGGGTCTGCGCAACCGCGCCGTGCTCATGAAGAAGCTTCCCATGGCTCTTATCCATGAGTGCGTCGCCGAGGTAATATATGACCCGAGCGGTGAATTTTCGGTCGGAGAGATGCTCATTCCGATACCCAATACACCCACCGAGACCGACCCGGTCATCGCCGAGAACTATCTGCGTTCGAGCCACTTCTGCTCGAGCGGATATGACGGCTTCATGCGCGACTATATCCAGATGCCCCACGACCGCCTTGTCAAGGTGCCCGAGGGCTTCGATATGCGTGTCGCTTCGTTCTCGGAGCTCGTCAGCGTCAGCGTGCAGTCCATCTCGCGTTTTGAGAAGTTCGCGAATTCCAACCG
>DJQG01000138.1:11511-20499 GCA_002438685.1 Ruminococcaceae bacterium UBA6392
CCGCCGCAGAATCGGTATCTGGGGCGACGGAAACGTCGGCTTCATAACCGCATTGATGCTGCACTATCTCTATCCGAACGCCGAGCTCTATATCTTCGGCACGGTTGAGGACAAACTCAATTTCTTCACCTTTGCAAAAGAGACATTCCATGTTGACGCGGTGCCCGAGGGAGTCAGCATCGACCACGCGTTCGAGTGCGTCGGCGGTCCCGGCTCAAGACCCGCGATAAATCAGATGATAGATCTCATTGAGCCCGAGGGCAGCATTTCGCTCATGGGCGTCAGCGAGAACTTCGTCGATATCAACACGAGAATGGTGCTTGAAAAAGGTCTCAATCTCTTCGGCTCTTCACGCAGCGGCAGGAAAGATTTCCTGCGCACGATGCAGATTTTCGCAGAGCATCCGGAGGTCGGACACTATCTTGAGAATCTTATCGGCGATGAGTTCAAAGTTCGCAGTATCCCGGATATCCACAAGGCGTTCAACGCCGACTATATGAGAAACTTCGGTAAGACCGTCATCGATTGGGACAAATAATGAAAAAGCTGTTTTATACTATTTACGCAGTGATATTCAGAATATGCCGCCTTTTCCCTGTCAAAAGGGGAAGGGTGGCTTTGGTATCTCCGCACAACGCGGATTTCAACGATTCGCTCGGCGCGGTCAAGGCGGAGCTTGAGAGGCGCGGAGGATATGATATAAAGCTCATCACCCGCCGCGACATCGAGCTTTCGAAGAACCCGGCGAAGCTCATAAAGGGCGCGTTCAGGTTCTTTTTTGTCAGCTCATACCGCCTCGCAACGGCGCAGTATGTTTTTTTGAACGACAATTTTATGCCACTCGCCTATATAAATTTCAGCCCGGAGACGAAAGTAGTTCAGCTCTGGCACGCCGAGGGCGTGTTCAAGAGATTCGGGCTCTGCTCGGCGCTTCCGCCGGAGATAGAGGAGCTTGAAAAACGCTGCTGCAGGCGATATACCCATGCTGTCTGCTCGTCGAAAAATGTCGTGCCGTATTATGCCAGGGCATTCGGTCTGCCCGAGGAGCGCGTACTTCCGCTCGGGAGCGCGCGCACGGACAGATTTTTCTCGCCCTGCGATACCGAAAAGCTCAGAGCGGAGTTTGACGAAAAATATCCGCAGTGCAGGGGAAAAAAGCTCGCGCTCTATGCTCCGACATTCCGCGACGACCCGAAGCGCGACGGCGAGATAATGAAAAACTTCGACGCGAAGAAATTCGCTGAGCGTTTTTCTGATGAATATGTTCTGCTCATCCGCCTGCATCCGCAGGTTCACACGGGCGAAGTCGAAGCGGGCGAGAGCGCGATAGACATGACGGGATATCCGGATGTCGGCGAGCTCGTTCAGATATGCGATTTGCTGATAACCGACTATTCCTCAATATGTATGGATTTTGTGCTGCTCGGAAAGCCTTGTCTTTTCTATGCATTCGACCTCGAGGAATATGAGCGCGAGCGCTCGTTTTTCTTTAATTATGAAGACTATGTGCCCGGCAGAACGGCGAAAACTTTTGACGAACTGCTCGATATGATAGCAAGCGGCGATCTCGGAAAAGACAGGCAGGAGAAGTTCAAAAACTTCAATTTTGACACCCTCGACGGCAAAAGCGCCGGGAGAATAGTCGATGCAATAGTCAAATAAAGGCGAGACACTTGACAGATAATATATTTTCATTGTATAATTAGCCGTTAGTGACAAGCTTTATCAGATAGTCAAAGGAGGGACGCGCCCGGTGCGCGGCTTATATGTCAGGACATTCAAAATGGAGTACGATCAAGAGAAAGAAAGAAAAAACGGATAATCAGCGCGCGAAGATCTTCACGAAGATCGGTCGCGAGATAGCCGTTGCGGTGCGTGAGGGCGGCCCCGATCCGGCGTCGAACTCGAAGCTCAAGGATATCATTTCCAAGGCTAAGGCGAACAACGTTCCCAACGACAACATAGACCGTATCATCAAGAAGGCTGCCGGCGACGGCAACGCGGACAACTACGAGGAGATCATGTACGAGGGCTACGGCCCGTCGGGCATCGCCGTTATAGTTGAGACCCTTACCGACAACCGCAACAGAACTGCGGGCGACATGCGCCACTATTTCGACAAGTTCGGCGGCAACATGGGTCAGAGCGGCTGCGTCTCGTTCATGTTCTCGAAGCAGGGCGTTATCGTTATCGAAAAAGACGACGATATCGATGAGGAGAAGCTGATGGAAGATGCGCTTGAGGCAGGAGCTATCGACTTCCTGACCGACGACGGCGTTTATGATATCCGCACCGAGTCCAACGATTTCTCCGCAATATGCGAGGATCTCGAGAAGAAGGGCTACACCTTCCTCTCCGCAGAGGTCGAGTATGTTCCCTCGAGCTACACCAGACTCGAAAACGAGGACGATATCAAGAACATGAGCAAGATGCTCGAAATGTTCGAGGATAACGACGACGTTCAGAACGTCTGGCACAACTGGGAAAACGCCGACGACGCAGAGTAAAATCAAAAAAGACGGGAGCCGCCATATGGCGGCTCTTTTTTGTTAGCGTTTGCGGATTGAGAAATATATATCACGACTGAATTTTATAATCGGATTTCCAATAGCCGCACCGCAGTGTTTGAAAGCTCTCTTAGAGGAGCAAGGGAACGGCTTGCGCAGCAAGACGCACGAGCGCGCACTCGTTCGAGCTCCGGCGCGTTTGCGCGCGAATGTGCCGAGCAACTAATTGAGAATCGCGAGCTATGTACTGCGGTGCGGCGTTGCCGGGGTCTCGGGGCGCAGCCCTGAGTTTGCTTTTCTTTTGCAGGCGTTTTCTTTTTCAAATAAAAAGAAAATGCCGAAACGCGGAAAGAAGATATCATTTGATTGTGGTAGGTCGCAAAGGTAAAGGCAAGTTATCGACATTTCAAAATTGCTACGATCTTGTCTCGACTATCGTTGATAATGGGTATCCGCGAGGGCTGCCCAACGAAGTGCGCTGTTTAAAAATGGGAAACCCCCAGAGCACCGGAAGCTCTGGGGGATGGGGAACTGATTTGCCGTCGCCCGCACAAGCGGCGGCAATCGAGAAGTTGTTTTGTTTTTTGTCCGTTCAGAACCCGTTTACGGTTCGGTTCTGCCGGAGGTCGAACTGCCTACTGCCGCCACTGACATGACGACTGCCAATACCAAGATGATTCCTAATGCCTGTAATACCATTTTGTTGTCCTCCTTAACCGTTTCGTAGTTTCTCTTTCCTACGATACATAGTATATACCGAACATGGGGCTAAAGCTACCACAAAACGATTACAGTTGAATACAAAATGGTTACAAAGAAAGATTAAATTGTAACATTTCTGTAACAATTTCAGGCGAATTTGTCAGCTTGTCAGCTCAATAAGGTCTTTTATACTTAGCTCCGGCTGCAAAGCGCGGTTCACCGCGAGCGAGAGCAGCCCCGAGCAGCGTTCGATGAGCAGGTCTATTTCTTTGGGCGTGACCATCATTTTTGTGTCCTCGGAGGGTTCATTTGTGTTATTACCGGACACATCGCGGGCGAGTGTGTGCGCGTCAACGACTGTCGGAACACCCACGGATATGACCGGAACTCCGAGCGTTTTTCGGCTTATCTCGGCGCGGGAATTGCCGACCCCCGAGCCGGGGATTATTCCGCTGTCGGATATCTGAACTGTGCTCCCGAGCCTGCCGAGCCTGCGCGCGGCGAGCGCATCGACAACTATCACTGCGCAGGGTTTTATCACATTCACTGCGCCGAGCAGCAGCTCGCCTGTCTCGACTCCCGTCTGACCGAGCACGCCGGGCGCTATCGCCGCGACCGGGCGCAGCCTGCCGAGCCCCAGCTGCTCGCATAGCTCGCGTTTTAGGTGTCTTGTGACAAACACGCCGCCGATAAATTTGGGTCCGAGCGCGTCGGGGGTTATATTCGTGTTGCCGAGCCCCGCGGCGAGCACCGTGCCCTCGGACGGAAGCAGGCGAGAGAGCTCCTGCGCCACCGCGTCTATAAGCTCGTCGCTTATGCGCGAGGAGCGTGCAAATGACTGCGACTGCACGGTTATATATTCTCCGCGCGGCTTGCCCAATATTTCTTCGCCGCGCCTGTCCGCGACCCGCAAACGGGTTATTTCCGCGCCCGCGCTTTCAAAGCTCGTGCATTCCACGCCGTCGATTTTGCTGCCCTCGAGATTTTCGCGCACTTCGAGCGCAAGGTCTGTTCTGAAGTTCATTTTTCGTCTCCGTTTCGCTTTCGCAGAGGCGCGAAAGGCAAAAATTTTTTCTTTTTCTCTTGCATTTTGGCAAAGTCTATGATAAGATTATTAACTGTATGATGAAGGAGGTGCAAAAATGCCTAATATCAAGTCAGCTAAGAAGCGTGTCATCGTCAACAAGACAAAGGCCGCCCGCAACAAGTCCCGCAATTCAGCCCTTAAGACTGCCATAAAGAAGGCTCACACTGCTGCTGAGACCAACGCGGCAGATAAGAAGGAAGTTGTCACCGCAGCTATAAAGAAGGTCGATCAGGCAGCCGCCAAGGGCCTTATTCATAAGAACAATGCTGCTCGCAAGAAGTCCGCTCTTGCAAAGCTTCTCAACGAGGCGTAAGATTGCAAACAAATTATTAACGGTTCTGGTTTTTGCCATGACCGTTAATTTTTTATTTTTTACTCTTTTCGCTATTTTTCTTTTTGATGCGGCATAATATCCATTTGTAAATTTTTATCGTATGGTTTGACTTTTGCCTGCGTTTGGCGTATAATCATAATCGATAAGAATCAAACAGGAGGTGAGACCATGGACAAGACCAAGAAGATAATCAAGATCGTCGCTATCATCATCGCTGTTGCCGCCGCTGTTGTCGGTATAGCGTTTGCCGTCAAGAAGATCATAGACAAGAAGAAGGCTGCTGCCGACGAGCCGGAGAATTATGTCTCCTGCTCCTGCTGCGATACCTGCGCACCCGCAGCTAACTGATTTTTGAAAAAATTTCACCTGCTATACGCTCTTGTGTATGGCAGGTGACTTTTTCTTATTTTTCCTTGGGTCTCGCAACAAATGACGCGATAAGACCGCAGAGCACCGCCGCGGTTATACCCGCGCTTGATGCGGTCAGGGAACCCGTCAGGATGCCGAGCGCGCCTTTTTCGGCGATAGCTTCCTTGACCCCCTTTACCATGGCGAAGCCGAAGCCCGTCAGCGGAACCGTCGCCCCCGCGCCCGCCCATTTTGCGAGCGGAGCATAGATTCCGACCGCGCCGAGCACGACTCCCGCCACGACGAAGCAGACGAGTATGCGCCCGGGTGTGAGCTTTGTCAGATCCATTATTATCTGACCCACCGCGCATATCGCGCCGCCGACCGCGAAAGCCTTGAGAAAACTGAGAAATATATCCATATCATCACCCGAAAGTATTTTTTTCAAATCTATTTTTTCCCCGCGGTGCGGCTATATTCACGCATTTTGTATCGAGGAAAAATACACACTGTGAAATTAATAAAATTTTTACAGATAAAGTATTGACAAACGGCGATAATATTAATAATATCTATACTATAAGAGGCACGGAAATTAATTCCGTTTTCCTCGAAAACAAAAGGTTGATTTTAAAATTACAGTATAAGGAGAAATAAAAATGTCAACTTTTGAAAGAGTCCAGAAAATCATTTGCGAGCAGCTCGAGATAGACAGCCATCTTGTTACCGAGGATGCATCTATTTCCGGCGATCTCGGCGCAGACAGCCTTGATCTTGTCGATCTCTCGATGTCCATCGAAGAGGAGTTCAACCTCGAAGTTCCCGACGATGTTCTCGATCATGTCAGAACTGTCGGCGATATCGTCAAGTTCATCGACGACAACGAGTAATTTATATAATCAATAACAAAGGGGCTGTTTTGTATTGGATTCAATATGAAACAGCCTTTTTTACTGCGACGGAGGAATATAAAATGATACTGAAGAATGCGGATATTTTCGATTCCGATTTTGCTCTGCGCCGCGCGGATGTGCGCGTTGAGGACGGCAAAATAACCGAGATAGGCGAAAAATTAAACGGCGGCGAAGAGCACGATCTTTTGGGATGCGTTATCCTGCCCGGCTTTATCGACATACATATCCACGGCTGCGGGGGAGCGGATTTCTCCGACGCTCTGCCGGATACGCTCGAAACCATGTCGCGGACTCTCGCCGGTTTCGGCGTGACTTCATTCTGCCCCGCGTCGATGACTCTGCCGTATGACAGGATAGAAAAAGCGTTCGAGAACGCGGCGGGATATCTCGGCAAGGAGTGCGGCGCGTATATCCACGGCATCAATATGGAGGGACCGTTCCTCTCGTATGCGAAGCGCGGCGCGCAGAACCCAGAATATCTGCATGAGCCGGATATAGACGAGCTCAAAAAGCTCGATAAAATCTGCAAAATAAGACTTGTGTCGCTGGCGCCCGAGCTTCCGGGGGCTATAGAATTTGCGCGCGAGGCGTCGAAGATATGCACGGTGTCCGCTGCGCACACCGCCGCGACATTTGAGCAGGCGGAGCTCGGCTACAAAAACGGAATAACCCATACGACGCATTTGCTCAACGGCATGGATCCGATATATAACCGCAAGCCCGGCGCGGCAGTCGCGGCGCTCAGAGCCGAAAATGCCACGGCTGAGCTGATAAGCGACGGAATGCATATCCACCCGGCGTATCTCGCTCTGTTATATAAAATACTCGGCGAAAACAGGAGCGTCGCGGTCAGCGACTCCATGTGTGCCTCGGGTCTCGGCGACGGCGAATATGAGCTCGGCGGCACGACGGTGTATGTAAAGGACGGCAAGGCTCTGCTCGCCGACGGCACGATAGCCGCGAGCACGACGAATATTTTTGCTGAGTTCAAGAATATAATCAGTTTCGGCGTGCCCGTTCGCCAGGCGGTGAAATCCTGTACGATAAATCCCGCCCGCGCGATAGGCGTCGACGATGTGACGGGCAGTATAGCGGTCGGCAAACGCGCCGATTTCACCGTGCTTTCGTTCGATTTGAAAGAGCTCGAGTGCGTCTATATAAAGGGAAAAAGGATATAAAAAAGTATGCAAATCGCCGCTTATGTGGTATAATATAGTATCTTAGACTCTAACTACGGAGGCTGAACATGAACTTTCTTGTTATTGACGGCAACAGCATATTGAACCGCGCGTTTTACGGCATAAAGGTGCTCACGACGAAGGACGGCAGATTTACCAACGCCATCTACGGCTTCATGAATATCTTTCTGCGCCTCAAAGACGAGTGCCGACCGCAGGCGGTGGCGGTCGCTTTTGATGTCAAGCAGCCGACTTTCCGCCATGAGATGTACGGCGGCTACAAGGCGACGAGAAAGGGTATGCCCGATGAACTTGCGCAGCAGATGCCAGTGCTCAAGGAGCTGCTTGAGGCGATGGGCGTGCCGATAGTCGAGAAGCCAGGATACGAGGCGGACGATATCCTCGGCACTCTCGCGCGCCACAGCGGCGATGCCGTCTGCACGATAGCCACGGGGGACAGGGACAGCCTGCAATTGGTCTCCGACAGCGTCAATGTTCTGCTCGCCGCGACGAAGATGGGCAGACCCGTGACCGACAGATACACGCCCGAGGCAGTGCGCGAAAAATACGGCGTTGAGCCGATAAAGCTCATTGACATAAAAGCCCTCATGGGCGACAGCTCGGATAATATCCCCGGCGTTGCGGGAATCGGCGAAAAGACCGCGGGTGATCTTATAGCCCGCTTCGGCTCGATAGAATATATCTATGACAATATCGACACGATAGATATCAAGCCCGGCGTGCGGGACAAGCTGAAAAAAGACAGGGAAATGGCGTTTTTGAGCAAGAAGCTCGGCACGATAAACTGCGATATCCCGATCGACAATAACCCGCAGAGTTATATTCTCAGAGCGCCCGACAATTTCAAGGTCACGAGAATGCTCGCTGATCTCGAGATGTTCAAGCTCATCGACCGCCTCGGGCTTGAGATATCAAACACCGCCTCCGAGCCGCAGAAGGAGGAAAAGCCCGTCCCGGTCTGCGTCGAGGACGATTTCGACCAGCTGATGACGCGCCTTAAATCCGACGGCGAGAGCTATTTTCTCTGGAACGGCGAAAAGTGCCGCTTCGATCTCGGGGACAAAGTGCTCGTGTGCGACTGCGAGAACGAGAGTTTTTATCCGTTCTTTATAAAGCTGCTCGAAGATAAAAATATAAAAAAATATACGGCGGACATAAAGTCGCTCTATTCGTTCGCGCAGGGCTGTTCGGCTCAGTGCAGGAATATGTGCGGCGACCTGGAGCTTGAGGGCTATGTTCTCAACCCCTCCGCCTCGTCCTATGACGCGCTGCGCCTTGCGGGCGAATATTCGGCGGCAGTGCCCGTTGAAAACGGCGACGAAAACGACTGCGCCGCCGCGTCGCTCCGCAAACTCTTTGCGGCGATGGACAAAAAAATAGAGGAAAACGGACAGCATAAGCTGCTTTATGATATCGAGCTTCCGCTCGCGCATGTGCTCTCTTCAATGGAGCAGACGGGCTTCGCCGTTGACCGCGACGGAATCGCGGAATTCGGCAAACAGCTCGGCGATAGGATAGCCGAAATCGAGCAGGAGATATACTCCCTCGTCGGCTACGAGTTCAATCTCAACTCGCCCAAGCAGCTCGGTGAAGCGCTGTTTGAAAAGCTAAAGCTGCCCGCGAGAAAAAAGACAAAAAGCGGATATTCGACCGACGCGCAGGTGCTCGAATCGCTCGAAAACAAGCATCCCGCGGTGCGCGATATCCTCGAATACAGAACGCTTTCAAAGCTCAGGTCGACCTACTGCGACGGACTGCTCAAGGTTATCGGCGAGGACGGGCGCATCCGCTCGACTTTGAACCAGACCGAGACGAGAACCGGCAGAATCTCATCGACCGAGCCGAATCTTCAGAATATCCCCGTGCGCTCTCCGCTCGGGCGCGAGATGCGAAAATT
>DJQG01000108.1 GCA_002438685.1 Ruminococcaceae bacterium UBA6392
CAAAAGTCATAATTTTTATGTGTATTTTTGAGTTAGAATAGACAAACCGGATCCGCATATATGCACAGACCCGGTAGTTTGCAGGTTGAATTTTCAATAAGTGTAAGAATAATGCGATTTTTGATTTAATCTACCAGACTATACAGACCTCGACAACCCGATGCCGCTTTCAGCGGCACTGTTTGAAAAAATTTTTTTGCTGCGGCTTGCATTTTTTACGGCGGAATTTATTCGCCGGAAGTCGTCTCCGCTTTCTGGCTGTCTCCCTGACCCAACTTGTTCATTGCCTCGAGCGGGTCTACGGTCTTGCCGTTTATCGCAACTGTGAAATGGAGGTGCGCGCCGTCCGCCGCCTCAATGGGGACTGTGCCGAGGGTGCCGATATGGTCGAACTGCTCGACCTCGTCGCCCGCTTTCGGCAGGTTCTTGTCCGAAAGTCCGCAGTATCGCGCGACGAGCCCCTTGCCGTGGTCGATTTCAACCACGTTGCCCCAGAGCGGGTCGGAGTAGACTTTCGCCACGCGCCCGTTCTGTATCGCGATAACATCGTTGCCCTGCGCGCCGCCGAAGTCGATGCCGTTGTGAACCCGCCAGTCGTTCGTCGTCTTGTTTTTCACCATCTCGTCCGCGCTGTAGTCTTTGCGGATGTCCGTGCCCATCGGCAGGGCGTAGCTGCCGGTATAGGGTGTGTTTTTGCTGTCGTTTTCTTTTGTCGTCTGCGCGGGCGCAGTCGTTCTGTCGTCGGGGACATTCTTCACGGGGTTGTTCGCCTGCGTCAGCGTCTCCTGCGGCACGGAGTAGTCTATATTGTACTGCCTCGAAGAATGCTCCGTCGAATTATTGTCCGTCGGCGTTTTCGCCACGCGCATCGCGCCCCATACTCCCGCACCCGCCGCAAGAATGCAGAGCGCTGCGAGAATGTATATTCCCTTCGATCTGAAAAAGCTCTTTTTGTTGAATGAATTGTCTATCATATCTGCCTCGTTTCTCCGCGTGCGGTGTCACGGTGTTTTTTTCATTCCTATTTTTGACCGCGCCGCCGCGCTTTATGCGCAAGGCAAAATTTATGAAAAATATAAAAATAAAAAAACGAAAAGACGTCCACCTTTCGGTGAACGTCCTTCCGTAATGAGGGGTTCGATGCAACTTTTAGCATCTGGTTTGAGGAGGGGTGATGCCTGACGAACTCAGGCACCGCACACAGCAGGGTGCGGCTCCCTGCTGTGTGCAAATCTATGATAACCGAGGTTTGTTAAGCCCCTGTGAACAGAGTCTTAATAATCAGAATCAATTTTGTTAAGACTTTCGTTTCGTGCGACACTTCGGGGAAAAGTGTTTTTTCGGCTTTTGTGAACTTTGCCCAAATCTGCGGCTCAAATTTCGGCATCCGCGGCGCGAAAGATTCTGTCGATATGCCTTGAACTATTTATTCAATTGTTTATAATTAAACTGATAATAAAGGTATATATTATATATCTTGAACACGATAGGAGAAACAATATGGGAAGAAAAGTCAGAATAGGCATCATCGGCTGCGGCGGAATCGCCAACGGCAAGCATATGCCCGCGCTCAAAAAAATCGAAGAGGCCGAGATGGTCGCTTTCTGCGATATCATTGAGGAAAGAGCCGTAAAGGCGGCAAAGGAGTTCGGCGTCGAGGGCGCAAAAGTCTATACGGATTACAGAAAGCTGCTCGAAGATGAGAGCATCGAGAGCGTTCATGTCTGCACCCCGAACCGCTCGCATTCGTTCATCACAATAGACGCGCTCGAAGCGGGCAAGCATGTTATGTGCGAGAAGCCCATGGCAAAGACCTATGCCGAGGCGAAGAAAATGTACGAGACCGCACAGCGCACCGGCAAGAAGCTGACTATCGGCTATCAGCAGCGCTGGAGACCCGATTCGCTCTATCTCAAAGAGGCGTGCGACAACGGCGATCTCGGCGATATCTATTACGGACGCGCCATCGCGCTGCGCCGCAGAGCCGTTCCGACATGGGGCGTTTTCCTCAACGAGTATGAGCAGGGCGGCGGTCCGCTTATCGATATCGGCACCCACGCGCTCGACCTCACCCTCTGGATGATGAACAACTACAAGCCCAAGATGGTCGTCGGAAATGTCTATAAAAAGCTCGGCAACCAGGAGCGTTCCGGCAACGCCTGGGGCGATTGGGATCCCGCGCAGTACACCGTCGAGGATTCGGCTTTCGGTTTCGTCACCATGGAGAACGGCGCGACTATCTCCGTCGAAGCGAGCTGGGCGCTCAATATCGCCGACCCCAACGAGGCTGTTACATATCTCTGCGGCGACAAGGCGGGTGCGGATATGCGCGGCGGACTTCATTTGAACTATGTCAAATACGGCCGCCAGTGCATCGAGACTCCGAACTTTGAAGCCGGCGGAGCCGCATTCTTTGAGGGCGCGACCAGCGACCCCTCCGAGCTTGAAGCCCGCGCCTTTATCAACGCCATCATCAACGACACCGAGGTCAGCACCAAGCCCGAACAGGCACTTGTTGTAACGCAGATACTCGAAGGAATATATGAATCTGCCAAGCAGGGCAAACCTTTTTATTTTGAATAATATCACGCGCATTGACCGTCCCGCGCAGGGCTTGAGTATCGGTATACACTGCGCCCCACGCGGAACAGCCACTGCACGCAATTTTATTCAAAATGGGTGGTATCATATCACGAATGTTGCGAGCCTTTTGCTCCCTTGCGTATCCCGATACGCGGCGGTCGCAAAAAACTCACACTGCACGCAATCTTATTCAAAATGAGTTGATTCATATCACGCATATTGACCGTCCCGCGAGGCTTGAGTATCGACATATATAATATGCCCTGTACGAAACGGCACCGCAATGTGATTTACGCTTTTAAAATTTATCTC
>DJQG01000017.1:0-11964 GCA_002438685.1 Ruminococcaceae bacterium UBA6392
CGGTTTATCTCGGATATCTCCGCGCCGCACTCCATGAGCCTCGCGGCCAGAATATGCGTGCGGGCAGTCGTGTTCGAGAATTTAAAACAGCCCGTGTCCGTTGAAATTCCGGTATATAGGCAGTTCGCTATCGCGGGGGTTATATCGACTCCGAGCTCGTCTGCGAGCGGACAGAGTATCTCCGCGCACGCCGCGGCAGTGGAGTCAACGCAGAACTCCTTCGCATATTCGGTGTTCGAGCCGTGGTGATCGATGCAAAGATCGACTCTGCCGCTGTACTTCTCCGCCGATTCGTCGGAGAGCAGTTTTATATCCGCCACATCGACTGCGGTTATGAACTTCGGCTCAAAGTCGCCGAAAATTTCAAGTCCCTCCGCCATAAAGTTATATTTCGGGGCTATTTCATCCGCACATTCGAGTCGGCAGCGTTTGCCGAGCGACTGCAGCATATGCATCAGCGCATAGCCGCAGCCGAGCGTGTCGCCGTCCGGATGGGCGTGGCACAGCACGAGTATATCATCGTTTTCGCGCAGCAGTTCGGCCGCGCGGGCAATGTCAATTCGCATCTTCATCTTCCTTCAGATCATCGAGCATACGGGCGATATTCATGCCGTGCTCTATCGAGTCATCAGCGACGAACTTGAGCTCCGGGGTCTTGCGCAGACCTAATCTGTGTCCTACCTCGCGGCGGATATAGCCCATGGCGCTGTCAAGTCCCTTGACGGCTGTTTTGGCGTCGTCGATGCCGCTCATCGAGCTTACGAAAACCTTGGCAAACGAAGCGTCGGAGCTGACCTCGACCTTGACGACGGTGAGCAGCTTGCCCTGCACGCGCGGGTCCTTGAGCTCGCGCATGACGGCAACTATCTCTCTTTTTATATCCTCGGATATTCTGTCAATTCTGTATCCTGCCATATCAGTCGCGATACTCCTCGATGGTAAATGCCTCGAAGATATCGCCCTCCTTAATATCGTTGAACTTTGCAAGTCCTATGCCGCACTCAAAGTTCTGCGCGACCTCCTTGACATCGTCCTTGAAACGGCGCAGGGAAGAAATCTCGTCCTCGGTGATGACGACGCCGTCGCGCACCACGCGAATCTTCGAGTTCCTTGTGACCTTGCCGCTGAGGACATAGCAGCCGGCAATGTTGCCGACGGAGGAGATCTTGACTATCTGGCGGACTTCCGCTCTGCCCTGCTGAACCTCGCGGAACTTCGGAGCGAGCATACCCTTGATAGCCGCCTGGATCTCGTCGATGCAGTCATAGATTATTCTGTAGCAGCGGATGTCAACTCCGTCGCGCTCGGCGTTCTGCGCCGCGACCGGGTCGGGTCTGACGTTAAAGCCGACGATTATCGCGTTCGATGCATTTGCAAGCATGACATCGGACTCGTTGATAGCGCCGACACCGCCGTGGATGATTTTAACTCTGACTTCCTCGTTTGAGAGCTTTTCAAGGCTCTGCTTGACAGCCTCGACCGAACCCTGGACATCCGCCTTGACGATGATGTTGAGTTCTTTGAGCTCGCCCTCCTTGAGGGATGAGAAGAGGTTCTCGAGAGTAACTTTTTCAAAGGACTTGAACTGTTCCTCTTTCTGCTTCTGCTTTCTCTGCTCAACAAGCTCTCTTGCAAGGCGCTCGTCGCTGACTGCGTCAAACGCGTCGCCCGCCTGCGGAGCCTCAGCAAGACCCATTATCTCAACGGGGACGGACGGGCCTGCCTCGTTGACCTTTCTGCCCTTGTCGTCAACCATGACTCTGACGCGTCCGACGGACGTGCCGGCAACTATGATATCTCCGGAATGGAGCGTACCGTTCTGAACAAGGAGGGTAGCTATGGGACCTCTGTTCTTGTCGAGGCGAGCCTCTATAACTATACCCTTTGCCGCGCGGTTCGGGTTCGCCTTGAGCTCCTTCATCTCGGCAACAAGAAGTATTGCCTCGAGAAGCTTATCTATATTCATCTTTGTAACCGCCGAAACAGGCACGCATATCGTGTCGCCGCCCCACTCCTCGGGGATGAGACCATATTCGGTCAGCTGCTGCATGATGCGGTCAGTGGTCGCACCGGGTTTATCCATCTTGTTTATAGCGACGATTATGTCAACTCCGGCTGCCTTTGCGTGGTTGATAGCCTCGATGGTCTGCGGCATGATTCCGTCATCCGCCGCGACAACGAGAACCGCGATATCCGTAGCCTGCGCGCCGCGCGCTCTCATCGAGGTGAACGCCGCATGACCGGGAGTATCGAGGAAAGTTATCTTCTGACCGTTGAGGTCAACTCTGTATGCGCCGATGTGCTGGGTGATGCCGCCCGCCTCTGTCGCGGTAACATCCGTATGGCGTATGGCGTCAAGGAGCGAGGTCTTGCCGTGGTCAACGTGACCCATGACAACAACGACCGGGTCTCTGGGAGAAAGATCCTCCGCGGAGTCGTCGGAATCGTCGATTATTCTGTCCTCTATAGTGACAACGACTTCCTTTTCGGCCTTTGCGCCGAGCTCGGTCGCGACTATCGCGGCGGTATCGTAATCTATAACCTGGTTGACCGTCGCCATAACGCCGAGGGAGAACAGCTTCTTGACGACTTCAGCCGCAGTCATTTTGAGCATGGCGGCGAGATCGGAGACAACTATCTCATCGGGTATTTTTACAACTATCTGCGGCTTCTTCGCGCGCTCGGCCGCTATACGGGCAAGGCGCTGAGCCTCGGTCTCGCGGCGCGAGGAACGCATTCCCTGCTTGCGGTACTGCGTGGAGCGCTGCTTGAGCTTCTGCTTGTGAACCGATCTGTCGCTCTGCATGCCGTTGTTGGCGGGAGCTATATTCTCATAGCGCTCGTTGTACTTGTCGAGCTCGACGTTGCCGGCTCTCGTGTCAACGGTTCTGCGCTCGCCCTTTGTGCGCGACTGCATCGGCTTGTTATCATTCTTCTTTTTGGGTCTGTCCTCTGCCGGCTTCGCCGCCTGATTCTGCGCCTTTGCGGCGGGTTTCTCGGTCTTGGCGGCGGGCTTTGCATCCTTTGCGGGAGCAGTTTTCTGCGCGGGCTTCGCCGCGGCTTCCTTCTGCTCGCTCTTCTGCTCGGCCGCCGGAGCCTCCTTCTTTGCGGGGGCTTCCTTTTTGCTCTTGAGAGCAAAATATTCATCGAAGCTGTCGACCGCGTTCTCCTTGGTCACGGTGTCGAACAGCAGATCAAGCTCGTCGGATTCAAGAGCCGTCATCGAGGATTTTTTCGCGCCGCCGAAGTTCTTTTCGATGAGCTCGGTGACGTAATTTGTCTTGACGTCCAGATCCTTTGCAACGTCACGGACGCGATATTTGGCATTTATCATACATTATCCTCCCCATAGGCGATGTTAAGTATTGTTTGTATGCGGGACGCGAGTCCCCGGTCGTCGACCGTAAGCACGGCGGAGCGCAGCGAAGTTGCATGCCCTATCTCCTGCATGGTGTATCCGGTCTTTATAAGCGGAACTGAGCGTCCCTCGCTGCTGCACGCGCGTTCAAACTCTTCGCAGAGCCGCTCGGACGCATCGGACGAGAGCAGGCACAGCATTGCGTGACCGTGCTTTATCGCCGTCTGCGCTGCGTCATGACCGCAGCTGAGCTTTCCCGCTCTGCGGCAGATGCCGAGCATGGAAAGAGCCTTGTCATTCTCCACTTTCGTCCATCTCCTTTTCCATCAGGTCGTAGACCTCCTGAGGAATCTCGCAGTTGAACTCGCGCTCAAAGCGGTGGGACTTTATCGCCTTTTTAAGGCAGTCTGCGCTGCGGCAGACATAAGCGCCCCTGCCGGGCTTTCTCCCCGTAAGATCGAGCGAAACTTCGCCCTCCGGGCTGCGAACCACTCTGACGAGCTCTTTTTTCGGCTTCATCTCGTTGCAGCCGTTGCATCTGCGCAGCGGTATCTTCTTCTGCTTCACACCGCTCACCTGCCTTTCAAAAGTAATAAGTCACATTATATATCGAAGTTTATTGTCGGCTCTTCAATACCGCTCTCGGGCTTTATGTCGATCTTCCAGCCGGTGAGCTTGGCGGCAAGGCGGGCGTTCTGACCCTTGTTGCCGATAGCGAGGGAGAGCTGGCTGTCCGGCACTCTGACGCGGCAGACTTTCTCTTCGCCCTCTTCGACCGTGACATCAACGACATCGGCGGGAGCGAGCGCCGCCGCGATAAACTCCTCGGGCACATCGCTGTATTTGACTATATCTATTTTCTCGCCGCCGAGCAGGTCGACTATCTTGCCGACACGCGCGCCGCGCGGACCGATGCATGCGCCGACGGGATCGACATCCGGGTCTGCGCTGTAAACTGCCATCTTCGTTCTGGAGCCCGCCTCTCTGGCGACTGCCTTTATCTCGACGGTGCCGTCGAATATCTCGGGAACTTCCTCTTCAAACAGTCTTCTGACAAGACCGGGATGAGTTCTCGAAATAGTTGCGCGGGTGTTCTTGTCGGTGCTGCGAACGCCGGCGACATAGACTTTAATAATATCGTTGGGCTGAAGAACCTCGTCGGGGAGCTGCTCGCTCTTGTAGAGCACGGCTTCGGTCTTGCCGAGGCTGACGACCGCATCGCCCGACTCGGGGATAATGCGCTGGACGGTGACGGTGATGATCTCCTGATTGTGGCTCTCAAGCTCGCTGCGAAGCTGACCCTGCTCTGCCTCGCGGATAGCCTGACGGAGCATATGCTTGCCCTTTTCGGCGGTTATTCTGCTGACCTTTGCGGTCTCGACGGGAATCTCAACGATATCGCCGGGCATTGCGCCCTTCTTATACTGCTGAGCCTGCTCGACGAGCAGATCAGTGTCGGGATCGGATATCTCGGACACGACGGTCTTGCGCAGATAAACGCGGAACTCGCCCTTGTCGGCGTCAACATCGCAGAAAACGATGTCCTTGTTGTTATATTCCTTTTTCAGCGCACCGATGAGGACATTCTGGATGCTCTCGCACATCGCGTCAACGGTGACGCCGGTGTCCTTGCTGAGCAGTTTCACGGCTTCGAAGAACTCCTTGTTCTTCTTGCTTTCCTCGTTTCTTTCTTTTTTATTCATTTTCCAAATCAATCCTTTTAAGTGAATTTTTATTTCAAACGGCGCACGGCGCGCCGGGGATAGCGTTTTCAGACGCAGAATCATTCAATAGATACACCAATCGGCATGCATCGTTTAACCCCTCAGTCTCGGCTTCGCCGATCCGGCTCCCCTGCAGGGAAGCCAAAATTTGGCGATGACACAAATCATAGATAGCCGAACGAGCATGGTTCTCACATCGCGGCTATGCGCGATTTTACTCGTCATCAAATCCGCTCAGGGTAGATGACGAAAGAAAATTGTGCAGAGCAAGGCGTGAGGTTCTGCACGCGAGGGAGCGCACTTTGTGTGCGTGACCGAACGGGCATGGTTCTCACAACGCAGCTATGCGCGATTTTATTCGTCATCGGATACGTAGAAGTCGTCGAGCTTTACTGAACTGACTTCTTTCTTTTCAAAGCATATTCCGCTGCCGTCTTCGCGGGTAACGGTTATCATGCCGTTATCGTAGCTTTCGAGAGTGCCTTTGAAATCGCGCTCGCCGTCGCGGGGACGGATGAGGCGAACCATAACGGGCGAGCCGATATATTTTTTGAAATGCTCGTCGCGGGTGAGCTGGCGCTCGACTCCGGGTGACGAGACCTCAAGATAATAGCTCTGCTCTATCGGGTCGGCTTCGTCGAGAGGACCGTCAACGGCGCGGCTGAAATTCTCGCAGTCGGTTATACCGACGCCGCCCTCCTTGTCTATATATATTCTGAGATACCAGGAAACTCCCTCTTTCTGGAATCGGATATCCCAGATTGAAAGCCCCAGCTGTTCAGCGACGGGAGCAGCTATCTCCCACACGGCGGCTACGGTGTTGCCGCCCTTGCCTTTGCCTGCCACAGACACATCTCCTTTTTCAAAAAGTCCCTAACATAAAGGAAAGAGCGGGTCACCCCACTCTTTCGTCAAGTTTACATTCCTACAATAGATATTCTAACACATAAGCCCCGCAATATCAAGGCTTTTTTCAAATATTTACGCTTTGCATAAATGCTGATCAATATTTGACAAGGTATCTGTCGATCTCCCACTGAGAGACTCTTGCGCGGTAGCTTCTCCACTCCTCGCGCTTGGCTTCAAGATATTTGTTGAAAACATGGTCGCCGAGCACTTCTCTCATAAACGGGCTGGCGGCAAAGAGCTTCGTCGCCTCTTCGAGAGACTTGGGCAGGGAGTGTATTCCCGCCGCGGCGCGCTCATCCGCAGTCATGTCATAGACATTGGCATCGGTAGGTGCAGGAACAGGCAGGTCGCGCTCGATGCCGTCAAGACCGGCAGCGAGGCAGGAAGCCATCTCAAGATACGGATTGCACGCCGGATCGGGGCTGCGTATCTCAAGACGGGTACCGAAGCCGCGCGCCGAGGGAATTCGGATAAGCGGGCTGCGGTTCTGAGCCGACCAGGCGACATATACGGGAGCCTCATAGCCGGGCACGAGGCGTTTATATGAATTGACAAGGGGATTGAGCACGAGGGTCATCGGGCGGATATGCTCGAGCACGCCGGCGATGAAGCTGTATGCAGTCTTGCTGAGATTCAGGCTGTCGCTCTCGTCGCAGAAAGCGTTTTCGCCCGCCTTGAACAACGAGATATTAGTATGCATACCCGAGCCGCTGATGCCGTAAATGGGCTTGGGCATGAAGGTCGCATGAAGTCCGTGCGATTGGGCGATGCTCTTGACAACATACTTGAAAGTCATGACATTGTCCGCGGCGGTCAGAACCTCGTCGTATTTGAAGTCTATCTCATGCTGAGCCTCGGCGACCTCATGGTGGGACGCTTCGATTTCAAAGCCCATCTCCTCGAGCGCGAGGCAGATGTCGCGGCGGCAGTTCTCGCCGCGGTCAACGGGACCGAGATCGAAATAACCTCCCTGGTCGTGAGTCTGGGTAGTGGGCTTGCCGTTTTCGTCGATATGGAACAGGAAGAATTCGCACTCCGGACCGACGTTGCACGAATAGCCCATGTCCGCCGCTTTCTTTATCGCGCGGCGCAGGACATAGCGCGGGTCGCCCTCAAAGGGAGTGCCGTCCGAGCAATAGACGTCACAGATAAGGCGCGCGACCTTGTGATCCTCGGAGGTGCGCCACGGGAAGATAACAAAGGTGTCGAGATCGGGATGCAGATACATGTCCGATTCCTCTATACGCACGAAACCCTCAATCGAAGAGCCGTCAAACATGCACTTGTTGTTGAGCGCTTTTTCGAGCTGGCTGCGGGTTATCGCGACATTCTTGAGCGAGCCGAGAATATCGGTAAACTGCAGGCGGATAAAGCTGACATTTTCTTCGTCCGCTATCCTCAATATATCTTCCTTTGTGTATTTCATAAAGCGACCGCCTTTCGGGCATTTTAATGTTGCGGCAGGTACCGCAGCTGATTTTCATTATATCAGCTTTTTTACTATTGTCAAGGCGCGCCGGAGTGCTATAATATAATGTAAAGACAGCAAGGAGGCTTCAGCTATGATTATAGATATGCACACCCACTGCTTCCCCGACTCGCTCGCGAAAAAGGCTATGCCGATGCTCGCCACGCGCTCTGGCAACCCCTGCCCGGCATTCGACGGCACGGCGTCGGGACTCAGAGAGAGCGTCCTTTCCGGCGGCGCCGACAGGGCGGCGGTGCTCAATATTGCAACAAACGCGCATCAGCAGACGAAGGTCAACGACTTCGCCATCTCGCTGCTCGGAGATGATATTCTCATCCCGTTCGGCAGCGTCCATTTCGAGAGCCCGGACGCGCTGAGCGAGCTCGACAGGCTGCATGACGCGGGCATAAAGGGAATCAAGCTGCACCCCGACTATCAGGGCTTCTTCGCGGACGACGAGAGGATGTTCCCGATATATGAAAAGATAGGCTCGCTCGGCATGATAACGGTATTTCACGCAGGAGTCGATATCGGAGTCCCCGACCCCGTCCACTGCACTCCGCAGATGCTCAAAAAGATACTCCCGCGATTCGGCGGTTCGCCCGTCATAGCCGCGCACATGGGAGGATTTCTGCTCTGGCGCGAGGCGGCGGAGCTGCTCGGCGGAATGGGAATATATATCGACACCGCGTTTTCGTCCGCTTCGGTGCCGCCGCCGTGGGCAAAGGAGAGCATTGCGGCGTTCGGCGCAGATCATGTCCTCTTCGGCTCGGACAATCCGTGGAGCGCAACCGGGCGCGAGCTCGCCTTCGTCCGCTTGCTCGGTTTGCCGGAAGAAGAAACCGAGCTCATCCTCGGCAAAAACGCCGAAAGACTGCTCGGTCTTTGAATCATTTTAATATTATATCCTTCACATCGGCAAGAGTATCGACTATCCAGTCGGCTCCTGCCGTTTTGAATTCATTCTCGTCGCCGTAGCCGCCCTCGAGCACGCCGATGCATTTGAGTCCGACGCCGTGCGCGCCGTCGATATCAAAACTCCTGTCCCCGACCATAACGGCATCCGCGAGATTATCTACTCCGAGACCGTTGACCGCGCGGGAGATTATAACGGTCTTGTCCGCGTGCGGCTCTCCGAATGTTGCGCCGGAGACGAAGTCGAACAGGTCGGATATCCCGAAATGTTCAAGTATACGATTTATAAAAAGCTCCGGCTTGGAAGAGCCGACAGCCGTTTTCACTCCCGCCGCTTTCAGCTCGTGCATGGTCTGAAGCGTGCTCGGGAAGAATTCGAGTTCATATATACCTTTTGTCGAATAGTATTCGCGGTATTTTTCGACCGCCTCGTGACAGCGTTCGCTGTCGAGTCCGCACTTGACGGAAAAGCTCGTTTCAAGCGGAGGACCTATAAAATATTTCAGCATCTCGCTGTCAAGCTCCGGCTCGCCCATGCTGCGCAGGGCATACTGCACGGAGGCGAACACGCCCGCGCCCGTATCGGCAAGCGTGCCGTCAAAATCAAAAATTGCATAACGAAACATGGTTCTACCTCTTTCGGTTTGATAGAGCTATGATAACATAAAACATTTTGATTTACAACCGAGTTGGCGTGTGATATAATTTTATGTTATAAAGGTTATATATACTTAATAAATCGTAATCCGTCTCCGGAAAGGAAGTAGAAAAAATATGGAATACCGTTTTTCCGATAAAATAGCGTCGCTCAAGCCCTCCGCTATCAGAGAGGTGCTCAAAGCGACAAGCGTGCCGGGCATGATCCCATTCGCCGCAGGCAACCCCGCTCCCGACGCATTCCCCGTCGCCGAGGTTCAGGAGATAGCCGCAGACATACTCAAGAACCGCCCGATAGAAGCGCTCCAGTACGGCGTGACCGAGGGATACCCCGAGCTTATCAGCCTGATAAAAACAAGAATGAAATCAAAATACGGCATCGGACGCGACTTTGATTCGATTATAATCACGAGCGGTGCGCAGCAGGTCATGGATCTTTCGACCAAAGTCCTCTGCAACGAGGGCGATGTCGTTATCTGCGAGAACCCGTCGTTCATCGGCTCGCTCAACTGCTTCCGCTCATATAACGCGAAGCTCGTCGGCGTGCCCGTCGATGCGGACGGCATGAATATCGAGGCTCTCGAAAAGGCTCTTGACGAGAACCCGAACGCAAAAATGATATACACTATTCCGAACTTCCAGAATCCCGCGGGCGTTACAATGTCGCTTGAGAAGCGCCGCAAGCTCTATGAGCTCGCGAAGGCGCACAATGTTATGATTCTTGAGGACAACCCCTACGGTGATCTGCGCGTTGCGGGCGAAGATGTTCCGAATATAAAGAGCTTCGACGAGGACGGAATCGTCATTTATTCCGGCTCGTTCTCGAAGATTCTCGCGCCCGGCATCCGTATCGGCTTCACGGTCGCTCCCGCGCCTGTAGTCGCGAAGATGACCGTCGGCAAGCAGGCGGTCGATGTTCACACGACCCAGCTGATGCAGATGATAGTCGCCGAGTGGATGAAGAGATACGATGTTGACGAGCACATCGAGAAGATAAGAAAGATATACCGCAGAAAGCTCAATCTCATGTGCGATATGATAGACAGCGAACTCGGCGACGCGGTCAGCTATGTCCGTCCCGAGGGCGGTCTGTTCATCTGGTGCGAGCTGCCCGAGGATATTGACGCGCTCGAATTCGTCAAGAAATCCGCTGAGAACATGGTCGCGCTCGTCCCCGGCACCGCGTTTTTGACCGATGTCAACGGAAAGAGCAACGCCGTCAGATTCAATTTCTCGACCCCAGCGGACGACAAGATTGTCGAGGGCATGAAAATTCTCGGCAGGGTTCTTAAAGAAATGAGAGGAGAATAACATATATGGAAAATCAGACTCCCGAACGCCGCCAGCGCGTTCTCAGCGCAATTCAGCCGACCGCCATCCCGACTCTCGGCAACTATCTCGGTGCTCTGCGCAACTGGAAAGCGATGAGCGACGACTACGACTGTGTCTACGCCGTTGCCGACCTGCACGCGATAACCGTCAGACAGGATCCCGCGACTCTCAGACGCCAGACTATGGAGGCTTTTGCGCTCCTGCTCTCGATAGGACTCGACCCGGATAAGAACGTCGTGTTCGTCCAGAGCCATGTCAATACCCACGCCCAGCTCGCGTGGATTCTCGACTGCTACACCCAGTTCGGCGAGGCCTCGAGAATGACCCAGTTCAAGGACAAGTCCCAGAAGCACGCGGACAATGTCAATGTCGGTCTCTTCGCCTACCCCGTGCTCATGGCTGCGGACATCCTGCTCTATCAGGCAAACTATGTGCCCATCGGCGAGGATCAGAAGCAGCATCTTGAAATAACCCGCAACATAGCCGAGCGCTTCAACGGCATATATGGCAACACGTTCACCATTCCCGAGCCGTTTATAGGCAAGGTCGGCGCAAGAATAATGTCGCTGCAGAACCCGAATCAGAAGATGTCGAAATCCGACCCGAACCCGAAGGCTTCCGTATCCATTCTCGACGAGCCCTCGGTTATTATGAAGAAGTTCAAGAGCGCGGTCACGGATTCAGAAGCCGTTGTCAGATACGGCGAGGGCAAGGACGGCATCAACAACCTGATGGCTATTTATTCCTGCTGCACCGGCGCTTCGTTCGACGAGATCGAGCGCGAGTTTGAGGGCAAGGGCTACGGCGACTTCAAGACGAAGGTCGGCGAGGCTGTTATAGCAGAGCTCACCCCCGTGCGCGAGAACTTCAACCGCATTATAAACGACAAGGCATATCTCACCGAATGCATGGCAAAGGGCGCCGAGACTGCGCAGCGCATCTCCGAGCGCACGCTCAACAAGGTCATGAAAAAGGTCGGTTTCCTGCTCAAGTAAACAAATTCCACCAAAAAGAGCGTCCTTCGGGGCGCTTCTTTTGTTACTTTCCAAGAAGTTGCATATTTTTTGAATATAACTCTTGATTTTCTGAATAATCGTTGTATAATATGTGCATACGATGAATACGGAGGTATTTAACATGAAAGAGATAAAAAAAGTTGTGCTCGCCTATTCCGGCGGACTTGACACATCGATAATAATCCCGTGGCTCAAAGAGAACTACAACAACTGCGAAGTCGTTGCCGTTTCCGCCGATGTCGGCCAGGGCACGGAGCTCGACGGACTCGAGGAGAAGGCAATCAAGACCGGCGCTTCCAAGCTCTATATTGAGGATCTTAAAAAGGAGTTCGTTGAGGACTACATCTTCCCGACTTTGAAAGCCGGCGCCGTATACGAGCGCGACTATCTGCTCGGCACCTCGTTTGCACGCCCGATAATCGCAAAGAGACTCGTCGAGATAGCCAAGGCCGAGGGCGCAGACGCTATCTGCCACGGCTGCACAGGCAAGGGCAACGATCAGGTGCGTTTCGAGCTTGCGATAAAGGCTTTCGCGCCCGATATGCAGATAATCGCCCCCTGGCGTATCTGGAACATCAAATCCCG
>DJQG01000017.1:12105-12413 GCA_002438685.1 Ruminococcaceae bacterium UBA6392
CCCGAGCAGGCTCCCGACAAGCCGACCTATATCACAATAAGCTTCGAAAAGGGCATTCCCGTTGCCGTTGACGGCGAGAAGATGGACGGCGTTACCATGATCGAGAAGCTCAACAAGATCGGCGGCGAAAACGGCGTCGGACTTGCGGATATCGTCGAGAACCGCCTTGTCGGCATGAAGTCAAGGGGCGTTTACGAGAATCCCGCAGGCTCCATTCTCTACAGGGCTCACGAGGTTCTCGAGACTCTGACCCTCGACAGGGACACCATGCACTACAAAGAGCAGGTCGCTCTGCGCTACGCCGAGCT
>DJQG01000017.1:12568-14280 GCA_002438685.1 Ruminococcaceae bacterium UBA6392
ACCTTTGACGAGGACGATGTCTACGATCAGAAGGACTCCGCAGGCTTCATCAACCTCTTCGGTCTGCCGATAAAGGTCAAGGCCATTCTCGACGCCGAGAGAGAGGCAAAGGCATGAAGCTCTGGGCGGGACGCTTCAGCAAAGAAGCCGATAAAAAGACCAACGATTTCAACTCCTCGATAAAAACGGACAGCCGCATGTTCAACGAGGATATCGACGGCAGCATCGCCCACGCATCGATGCTCGCCGCAAAAGGGATAATCTCCGAGGAGGACTGCAAGAAAATTCTTGCGGGACTCTCGGATATCCGTAACGACATTATCTCGGGCGAGCTGATGATAGACCCCGACGCCGAGGATATCCACACCTTCATCGAAGGCGAGCTTACCTCGAGAATCGGCGACGCGGGCAAAAGGCTCCACACCGGGCGCAGCAGAAACGATCAGGTCGCCGTTGACATAAGGCTCTATCTCAAAAAAGATGTTCCGCAGGTCACAGGGCTCATAAACGGACTCATTGACACCCTCGACGGCAAGGCTAAAGAATATGCCCACTGCATCATGCCGGGCTACACGCATCTCCAGCGTGCTCAGCCGATAACCTTTGCGGCGCACATCGGCGCATATATCGAGATGCTTCGCCGCGACCTCGGACGCTTTGAGGACGCCGCGGGCAGGATGAATTACTCCCCGCTCGGCTCGGGTGCGCTCGCGGGAACGACATATCCCATCGACCGCGCCATGACCGCAAAGGCGCTCGGGTTCGACGGCTATATGCCCAACACCCTTGACGGCGTATCGGACAGGGATTTCTGCCTCGAGCTGCTCAGCGCGTGCTCGATACTCATGGTTCACATCTCGCGCCTGTGCGAAGAGATAATCATGTGGTGCTCGTGGGAGTTCAAATTCGCCGAGCTCGACGATGCTTTTTCGACAGGCTCAAGCATCATGCCGCAGAAGAAGAACCCCGATCTCGCGGAGCTCGCGCGCGGCAAGGCAGGGCGCGTTATAGGCGACCTTTGCGGACTGCTCACGACGATGAAGGGTCTGCCGCTTGCATATAACAAAGATATGCAGGAGGACAAGGACGCGATTTTCGACGGCATGGACACGGTCAAGATGTGCCTAACTGCCCTGACTCCGATGATAGCGACGATGAAGATGATTCCCGAGAACATGAGAAAGGCTGCCGCCGGCGGATTCATAAACGCGACCGACTGCGCCGACTTCCTCGTTTTAAAGGGGCTGCCATTCCGCGATGCGTACAAGGCTACGGGCGAGCTCGTTGCACTTTGCATCAAAAAAGGTACGACGCTCGAAGAGCTGCCGATAGAAGAATATAAAAGCATCTGCCCGCTTTTCGACGAGGGCGTGTACGATGTGATAAACCTCGAAAACTGCGTGACAAGGCGCGGAATGTAAAAATTAAATCAACAGCCGGAGATTTCCTCTTCGGCTGTTTTGCTTTTAGTCTCGACTGAATTATCAATGATAAGGCAATCGTTGCCGAAAAATGTGTTGATCCGCACTTCGTAGGGACAGCCCTTGCGGCTGTCCGCTATCGGCGCAGCAGATACAGTGTCATAGCAATTGTAATTTGTTGATAATTAGCTTCTACCTTCGCTACGCACTTTAATCAAAAGATATACACTACCCGCGTTTCGGCATTTTCTTTTTATTTGAAAAAGAAAACGCCTGCAAAAGAAAAGCAAA
>DJQG01000125.1 GCA_002438685.1 Ruminococcaceae bacterium UBA6392
TGAGATTCTATAGGAGATGTGCAATATGAAAAATTATGAAAAGCCTATCGCAGAAATCCTCCTGTTTCGTCTTGCAGAAGTCAGAATGGTTCCGCGTATAAGCATTGGCGAAGGTACTGATGATAACTACGCCAAGAAGCACAACGGTTTCGGCGACTGGGACGGCGACAAGTGATTTTGCGCTTTCGCGGTTTATGAAAGGAGAAGAGTTCGCTATGAAAAAAACTCTCAAAGCTGTTATAGCTATGATACTTGTTCTGGCGCTCGGCTTTGCTGTTGCTGCCCCTGTCTTCGCAGCTTCCGCTTCAACCGTTGCCCAGTCGGCAAGCATTAAGGACTTCTTCAAGAAGATTGGAGATTCCATAAAGAAGATCATCGATAAGATCTTCAACAGACCCACTCCGGATCCCGAGCCCACCAACCCCGATGTCCCCACGACTTCGGCTCAGGCTCCTGAAGCTGAGAGCGTTCCGATCGACAAGACCCAGGATAAGGGCAACACCATCGGCAAGAACGACTCTTATGCAAGCCCGCTGTGGTAAAAAGAATTGAGCAATTTTAGTATAAAAATTGCAGATTTACCGGTAGGTATCTCCTGCACGCACCCTCACCTTTCGGATGTGTGCAGTGAGTACCTCACCGATGAGGCTCCGCTGTTTTCGGTTGGGGCCGATGAAGAACACAAAGAGGAGCTCAGAAAGTTTTTTCTGGGCTCTTCTCAAGTGTTTTCTGATGCTTTTTTGGAGAGCGTCGCGGTGCAGGAAAAGGTCTGCGCCGCCGTCCTCGATTATGACGCCGCCGTCTTTCATGCCGCCCTCATTTCATTTGACGGACAGGGCATAGCTTTCGCCGCGCCGAGCGGTACCGGTAAGACGACGCATATAAAACTCTGGAAGAGACTCTACGGCGACCGCGTTGAGATAATCAACGGCGACAAGCCGCTTTTCACTCTGCGCTCCGGTCGCTTTTTCGCCTCCGGTATGCCCTGGTGCGGAAAAGAAAACTGGGGTTGCAACAAAACAGTTCCGCTCAAGGCAATTTGCTTCATCGACCGCGCGGAACACAATTCAATTTCACCGCTCGAGGACAATAAGGAGATAATGAGCCGCCTGTTTTTGCAGCTTGTCATGCCCGAGGAACACCGCCTCATGGTGAAATATCTTGACTTTGCAAATAAGCTGATAAATACCGTTCCGTTCTATCTTCTGCGCTGCAACATGGATTTGTCTGCCGCGCAGACCGCACACGACGGTATTTTCGGCATAGAATAAAGAGGTTGCTATGAAAGTTAAAGACGGTTTCTATCTGACCGCTATCGGCACTGATTTTGTGATAATCGCCAGCACTCCCGAGACAAAGAAGGAGTTCGACGGTATGCTTCGCCTGAACGAGACGGGCGCTTTCCTCTGGAAGAGGCTCGCCGACGGCGCGACCGAGGCGGAACTTGCCGACGCGCTCGCCGCCGAATACGGCGTTTCACGCGAAATATCCGAAAAAGATACCGCCGATTTCCTTGGCGTTATCCGCTCCGCCGGATTCATCGAGGAATAATATGAACGACGGTTCGATGTCATATGAGACGCTTATTGCCACTGCGGGCAGCGTCGTTATAGAGCCGGTCGGCATAAGTATGCTCCCTTTTCTGAAGGAGGGCAGGGATTCGGTGCGCCTTGTTCGCCCGACCGCCGACCCGCGCAAATATGATATCGTACTCTACCGCGTGCGGGATGAATATGTGCTCCACCGAATAATCGGCTTTGACGGCGATAATTATATAATCTGCGGCGACAACTGCCGCGGCTGGGAGCGCGGACACGGGCGAGGGGATATAATTGCCGTTGTCGATGAGATATACAGAAACGGCAAGCCCGAAAAACCGCACTGCCTCAAAAATATAATCTACGAGCGCCTCTGGTGCTCGTCTCCGCTCAAGCGTATCGTTATGAAAATAAGAAGTATGTTTGAAGAAAAAAGTTAAAGCCAAGACTGAAAAGTTTTGGCTTTTTTGTTTATTATTTTCCAATCACAAACCAAAACTGTACATATACGATATATAATAATAAAAGCGATATATAAAAATGTATATTTTGTGCATAAAATATAGGAGGTAAAATAATGAAAAAAGTATTGAAATCAGCAGCCGCACTTCTGTTAGTTCTGACTCTTGCTTTTTCGGCTTTCGCCGTCAGCGGCGTTTTTGCTGAAGAAGCTGAGCCGCTGAGCAGCTTCGCTGTTTCGGCAAAGGGAAGCGGAGAAAATTCATCCGCGCTTGGCACCGTTTCGTGGTGGAAGAGCGATGTCGACGGCAAGTACTATATGTTTATGCCGTCAAAATCGGATCTGTCCTCAATAACGGTCTGGTTCACTGCGTCCGATGACGTTATGTGCGGCGATGTCAAGCTCGAAAACGGCGCGGCGACAACCGCTTTCGCAAACGGCGGCGAATTCATCCTCTCCGTCGGCGACAAGGACTACACCGTAGTTTTCCTCACTTCGAGCAAGCTCCCGACAATGTTCATCAACACTCCCGAGGGCGGTCTTGACAGGATTCACGCCGACAAGGAGTACAAAGAAAAGGGCTGCACGATGCTTGCCATCAACTCAAAGGGCAAGGTCGATTATGATGCCGAGCTCGACTCGATGAAGGGCAGAGGCAACTCGACTTGGGGCTATCCCAAAAAGCCCTACAACATCAAGCTTGATAAGAAATCCAAGCTTTTCGGCATGGAAAAGGCAAAGAGCTGGTGCCTTATCGCGAACTACGAGGATCTCAGCCTCCTGCGCGACCAGATAGTCTATAATCTCGGCGCGGATATCGGCATGACCGAGTCGCCCGATTGCAGAAGCATTGACCTCTATGTCAACGGCGAATACAAGGGCGTTTATCTCATCACCGAGAAGGTCGAGATAAACAAGAACCGCGTCGACATAACCGACCTCGAGGGCGACACCGAGGATCTGAACCCCGATCTTGATTTCTCGACCCTTGCTCCCCAGGGCGTCGGCGGTCAGTTCTGCGGCTATATCGAAAACAGCCAGCGCTGGTATGATATCCCCAATGAGCCCGAGAACATAACCGGCGGCTACCTGCTTGAGCTTGAGGTCACCGATCGCTATCCCAACGAGGCGAGCGGATTTGTCACCAAGAACACTCAGACGGTCGTTATGAAATCCCCCGAATATGCCTCCGAGGCGCAGATAAAGTATATCAGCGGCTATTGGCAGGAGATGGAGGATGCACTCTACAGCGAGACCGGCTACAATGATCTCGACAAGCACTACACCGACTATATCGACATAGTCTCCTGGGCGAAGCAGTATCTTATTCAGGAGTGGACAAGCAACTGGGATGCGGGTCTTACCAGCAACTACTTCTACAAGGATGTTGACGGCAAGCTCTTCGCAGGTCCCGTCTGGGATTTCGACACCGCGCTCGGCAACTACGAGGGCAGAGACGGCACGAACCTGAAGGATCCGACCAATCTTCACGCCAAGAGCAGAAACCTCAGATATAATTCGCTCATGGGCAGCGACAACATAAAGGCAACTCCCAACATCTATGCGCTTTGTTACAGACACGCCGACTTTGCTCAGACTGTTGAAGAGCAGATGAAGACCATCTTTGCGCCTGCCGCGAAGAAGATGGTCGAAAAGAAATATCAGACCTATATTGATGAAGTCAAGGGCGCGGCCGTAATGAACGCCATCAGATGGAACTATTACGGCACCACCGATACGGCGGCTATCGCTCAGAACTACAGTAACGAAGTCAACTATATCTATGACTTCATGACGGCGCGCACCGAGTTCCTCTCCGGCGCACTCACGCTCAAGAACGAGGGCTTCACAATTTCTCACATACCGTCGCAGAAGCGCACCGGCTCCGAGATAACCCCTGAAGTCACCGTCAAGTGCCTCGACAGAGTCCTGACCGAGGGCGTTGATTACACCGTCGCTTACTCCGACAATGTCGCTAAGGGCACCGCCACAGTCACAGTCACCGGTATGGGCGACTATGAGGGCGTGACCGCGACTACAACCTTCAAGATAATCAATATCTCCGATCCGCTTGACTGGACAGGCGGCTCGGGCGAAGCTAGAGCTAAAGAGAACCTTGCCAAGATCGGCAACAAGTTCATCGACGCCGTTGAGCTGATACTCTACTACATCGTCAAGCCGTTCCAGAAATAACAACAAAAATGATCCGCTGCGTTTTTTCACAGCGGATCTTCTTTTTATAAAAACAGTGTGCAGCCCGATTGGCGGAAGTGCTCAATCATCTCATGCGCCCTTTCAACGCTTATACCAAAATAGTCGCACAGGCACTCGATGCACATACATTCTTTTGCGCCGCGGTTGACCATCTTGCGGTGGAAACCGATATCGTCATTGGTCAGCAACTTTGAACATTTGATGCAGTATGTCATTTTTTCAGCTTGCAGATGAAGCAGGCGCAGTCGTGAGCCTCAAGATGCAGCTGCATGAACTCCTTCTTGACTCCGATGCACTCGCCTGTGAATGCGTCGGTCATTTCAAGTCCGTAGCCGGAGGCGGCGGCTATGCCTATGTTCTCAAAATAGAACGGAACGCCGCACTTGCTCTCGCTGAAGTTGACGAAAAGAAGGGCGATTTCGTCATTTGAAAGAAGCTTTGTAAAGACTATCTTGTCGTCCCAGCTCTTTGTTGCAACAAACGCCGGGCGGGATTCCTCGTCCTGATTGATTCTGATGAGTCTTTCATTCTTGACGAGGTCAAGGCAGAAGTCGTTCATGTGTCTCAGATCGCCGCCGAGCATCAGCGGGGAAGAGAACATGCACCAGAGCGCGAACTGAGTCTTATAGTCAATGTCAGAGCAGCCGATCGAGCCGACGTTTCCCTTGCCGTACATGCCGACGGTGAGCATATCAATATCGTTGAAGCAACCTGGCGCGGAATAGGCGAGGTTGTCGATCTGGCTCAGCGCGATATCGACGAACGAACGGAAGCTGTCGTTTATGTCGCCGGTCGAGCGATACATATGCGCGCCCGCCGAGCGAATCCAGCGGCTGACTTCGTCGCTGCCCCAGTTGCAGGCGGAGAAGAGAATCTCGCGTCCGCAGGCTCTGAGCGCCATGCCCATTTTTCTGTAGAGCAAGGGACCGTTTGCACTGTCCGGCTTGTAGCAGAAGTCATATTTCAGGAAGTCTGCGCCGTATTCGGCAAAGGTCTCGGCATCGAGATATTCATGGTCAAAGCTGCCCGGATAGTCGGCGCAGGTGCGTGTTCCGGCGCAGGAGTACATGCCGAATTTGAGCCCCTTGCTGTGGACATAGTCGCTGACAGCTTTCATCCCGTTGGGGAACTTCTCTTCATCGGGGACAATCTTTCCGGTCTGCGGGTCGCGCTCGCGATTGCTCCAGCAGTCGTCAATGACAAGATACTCATATCCGCAGTCGCGCAGACCGAGCTCGACCATCTTGTCGGCGGTTTCTTTGATAAGCTGTTCGTTGATGTTTTCGCCGAATGTGTTCCATGTGTTGAAACCCATAGGCGGAGTTTTTGAAAGCATTCGATCACTCCTAAATAGATTTTTTGTTCAATCTATATTAACATATGCCGGCATTAAAGGCAACAAAAAACCGCCGCACCCGCGAAAGGTACGGCAGTTTTTGTCTGTGCATTAAGCAGCGCCGACAATCTTGAGAATCAGCTGGAAGATAGCGTCAACTATCTGCTTGCTCAGTCCGTGCGCCTCAAGGAATCTGAGGATGTCGCCGACAAACTTCAGGAAAGCCTGGAAGAACTCCGCAAAAGCCTGTCCGCCCTCATGGAGCTTCGAGAAAATCTCGACAATCTGATGAATGAGCGTGGTGATGAATTCCATGATCTTTTGCCTCCTTTTCATATTTACAGGAATTAACAAAATATTAACATATTTTATTGGCAAAATCAATGGCAAAATCAGAAAAAACATATCGTCAACAGCTAATTTTTTTCGTTACTTTGCCCATATATAAAAATATTTATAGCGAAAAATCTCAAGGTCTGTCAGTATGAAAAGACAAAACAGACAGCGGTGAAGCTGTCTGTTCTGCCAAAAAGGAGTCAATTTTCAAAAAAGAAGTCAATCTTTGATAATTGTATTTGCGTGTCTTATTTGATAAGACCAAGGATAGCATCAAAGATAGCCTTGACGATAGCCTGTGCGTCGATAGAAGAGCCGGCAAGCTCAAGAATCTTTTCAATCATCTCAAAAATGGGTGCTAACATGTGCGGTGTCCTCCCTTCTCCCTTGATAAGACAACTGATTATCTCTTACAATCAAATTATAACAGCATACAAATTCGATTGTCAAAAGGAAAACGGGTATTTTTGGATATTTTTTGATGCTTTTGACTATGATATAAACAATCTGTAAATAAAATTTATAAAAATAATACAAGTTTATTCTCAATGTGTATATTTGCGGCTCGCGGAGAGCAAAAATATCAGGGGTGATGTACATGATATTTTTTTACTATTTACTTTATATATTGGTTTGGCCGCTGTTCGAGCTGCTCTATCATCCGCGCGTGTTGGGTCGTGGAAATATCCCGAAAAACGGCGCGGTTATCCTTGCGGGCAATCACAAAAGTAACCTCGACTGCATTCTTATAGCGTCTTGCCTGCGACGGCAGGTGCATTTTATGGCGAAGGACGAGCTTTTCTGCGGCGGGTTCAGATATTTCTTCCGCGCCCTCGGGACTATTCCGGTCAACAGGCGGATCCGCGATGCCTCTGCGCTCAGCGAAGCGCGTGATATACTCGACAAGGGTGGCGTTATCGGCATTTTCCCCGAGGGCAGGTTCAACAGAACAGAGAAGACAATTTTACCGTTTAAGCCGGGGGCGGCGAGAATGGCGGCGAGAAGCCGGGCTGTGATCGTCCCGTTTGCGATAAAGGGTGATTACAATATAATCGGCAGGCGCGTGGAAATTGAGTTCTATCCGTTTATAAACACAGCGGGCAGAGATGCCGTGTCGGTAGGCAAAGAGCTCGAAAATGCAGTCAGAGAGGGGCTTGAGCGTGGCAGAAAATAAAGCTGCGGGATTCAGAGTGATAACCTCTGTTATAAAGCCCGCGTTCAAAATACATTTCTCGCCGACGATTATCGGGAGTGAAAATATTCCGAAAGACGGAGCGGTTGTCATAGCCGGGAACCACAAAAATATCCGCGACCAGTTTCTCGTATTTCTCGCGACCGACCGCGTGATTAATTACATGGCGAAGCGCGAATACTTCGACGGCGCGTTAGCACCGCTTTTCAAATGGGCTGGGTGCATACCCGTCAACCGCGACGGCTTCGACGCCGTGGCGGTCAGAAGCGCGATAAAAATTCTGAAAAAAGGCGGCGCGGTCGGGATATTCCCGGAGGGCACGCGCAACAGGGCGGATAAATCACTTCTCGCGTTCAAACCCGGAGCTGCGGCGATAGCGAAAAGGGGAGGGGCGCTTATAGTGCCGTTCGCGATAAGCGGGGAGTACAGAAAAAACGGAAGTTTAAAAATTTTGTTCGGTGAACCTTTTTCGCCTGAATCTATGAGCGTTGAAGAAGCGACCGACAAATTGTACAGTGTCGTGAGCGATTTGCTGAAAAACTAATAAAACGCCCCGAATCGAACAAAAAACGACCGATTTCAAAAAAATTTTGGCATTTTGCATTGAAATTTTATTGCCTTGGTTTTCCAATTTGTTGTGGTTTTTCCGTTGACTTTTGGCATATATTGTGATACAATCCAATCGTAGGAGATTATACCCTGCGCGAATCGGCGCGGATCTTCAAAAAAATCGAACATTTGTGTTGACAAACCGAATATTTGTGCTATAATTAGAGACGGAAAGAACAAATGTTCCGATTTTTCCGTAAGGAGGAAGCAAAAATGACAAGTACATTCATAATTGTTTCGATTCTCGAAGTTGCCGCTGTGGCTCTTATAATAACAGGCTTTGTGTTTGAGAAGAAGCTGATCAATTTTGAGGAGAAGTTTGAGACTGCTCTTGCCAAGAAGATCGCTCGCTTCCTCTGCACCAACAAGTATACCAAGGCTCATTTTGTCAAGGAGAAGAAGACCGCTCAGCGCCGCAGCGCAGCCAAGACTGCGTTCGAGCCCGAGACCGTCTCTCCGACTCCCGGCAGAAAGGGCAACAGAGTTGCCTGATTTCTTTTCGAAAATCGTATAAGTTTGACCGCCCTGCCATTCCGGCAAGGCGGTCGCTTTCACTTTAGCGGTCTTATGGAATGTCAGCAGCCACAGCCGTTGTTGCAGCCACATCCGCAGTCCGAGGCTCTGGAGACGCCATTATTGCAGCCACAGCCCGTGTCACAGAGCAGAAGGATGATGATAAGGAAAATGCACCAGTTGTTTGAGCAACCCATCGTTTTGCCTCCTCTTCAGTTACTAAGAAAGAGTGCCGCGGTTTTGACTCGAGCACCGCTTTCATCAACATATTATGAAGCACCGCTTTTTGCGGTTACACTTTTTGAAACCAAACATAATTTTCTTTTCTCCGGCGTAAACTAATAAGAAACCGGAGGTGTTTTATATGCTGTTTGACAAGAACGGAGAAGTCGTGAGCTACGACGAGTCGGATATCTTCTGCGACGATCTCATGCGTGTGGATGAGCATATCGAACCGTGCTATTATATAAATTATGCCGGAACGCAACGCGTAAAAATAAAGAAAACGCGAGATAGACTCAGCAAATCAAAGCATGAGCGAGATAATTTAAAATAGTTTGCCCGATGGGTGATTTTTGACCTTTTCTGACTTTTGACCGTAGTTTGCATTAGGGTTATAATAAAGTCAAAGGTCAAAGAAAGTCAAAGACAGAAAAGAAGTGACGGCAATGAGCCTTAGCAGTCAGATAACGGGCATGATACTCGAAATGCTCGGCAGCAGCGGAACTATCGAAATACAGCGCAACGAGCTTGCGCAGACGATAGGCTGCGTCCCGAGCCAGATAAATTATGTTATCGCGTCGCGTTTCACGCCGGAACAGGGCTATATTGTCGAGAGCCGCAGAGGCGGCGGAGGCTATATAAGAATAAGGCGTGCGTCGATGGAGCCGGATCAGAAGGTCATGCACGCGGTCAACGCCGTAGGCGATAAGCTCGACGAGCGAACTGCCCGCGCGCATCTGGCGGAGCTCGTCAGCACGGATGTTATCGATAAACACGCCGCCATGCTGATGCTCAGCGCCGTGTCGGACAACGCTCTGCGCCCTGCCGCCGTCGGGGACAGGGACGCCGTCAGAGCGTCTGTATTCAAACAACTGCTGCTCGTTGAAATGGGCAGAAACGGATAAAGGAGGAACACATATGCTTTGTCAGAACTGTGGAAAAAATGAAGCGACAACTCACATAAAGCAGGTCATAAACGGCGACACAGCCGAGCGCCATCTCTGCTCCGAATGTGCCGAGCATCTCGGCTACGGCGACGCGTTTTCGGGCTTCGGCTTTGATGTTGCCGGACTTTTCGGGAACTTCTTCGGCGATGCAGTCCATTCGCTCGGCGCGCCGAGAAAAGTGGTTCGCTGCCCGAAATGCGGCTCTTCGTTCAATGATATCGTCCGCGAGGGCAGAGTCGGCTGCGCGGAGTGCTACAAAGTTTTTTATAATGAGCTCAAGCCCTCGCTCCAGCGCATTCACGGCCAGATTCGCCACAGCGGCAAGATAGCTTCAACCGCCGAGCCGGTCAGTGAGGAAGAGGCAAAAATCGATGAAAAAGCGGAGCTCAAAAAGCAGATGGACGAAGCGGTCGCCGCGCAGAACTTTGAGCTTGCGGCGCAGCTTCGCGACAGGATAAAAGAGCTTGAGGGAGGGAACGAAAATGAGTAAATGGTATGTCGACAAGGGCGAACAGGGCGATATAGTCCTGAGCACCCGCGTGCGTCTCGCACGCAACTTAGAAGAGTTTCCGTTTCCGTGCCGCCTCGACACGGCAAGCAAAATAAAGGTCAACGAAAAAGTTCGTGACACCCTGCTCTCATGCGCGCCCGAGCTGGGGCTCCACTATGTCACAATGGATTCGCTCAGCCGCGAGCAGGCGATATCTCTCGCCGAGCGCCATCTGATAAGCCCCGAGTTTGCCTCCGTCCGCGAGGGCAGAGCGCTCATGCTCACCGAGGACGAGACAGTCGGCATCATGCTCTGCGAGGAGGATCATATCCGTGTCCAGGTCATGAAAGCCGGACTTGCACTCATGGACTGCTATGTCCTCGCCGATAAAATTGACTCCGCGCTCGATAAGAAGCTGAATTTCGCGTTTGACGAGAGACTCGGCTATCTGACCCAGTGCCCGACGAATCTCGGCACAGCCATGCGCGCGTCCGTCATGCTGCATCTGCCCGCGCTCAGAAGAAGCGGTCAGCTCGCAGTCCTCAGCTCGACTATATCCAAGCTCGGTCTGACCCTTCGCGGCGCATACGGCGAGGGCAGGGAGTCGCGCGGTGATATCTATCAGCTGAGCAATCAGATAACCCTCGGCATAACCGAGCAGGCGGCGATAGAGAATCTCCAGTCGATAACCCGCCAGCTCGTCACCCAAGAGCGCGCGGCGGCGGAGCGTATGTGCGCCGATGTCGCGATGCAGGACAAAATATACAGAGCTCTCGGAATTTTGCAGAGCGCGCGTGTGCTGTCCTGCGACGAGATGATGGATCTTATCTCCCTCGTGCGCCTCGGCTCGGCAAGGGGAATACTTGATATACCGATAGAAAAACTTAATGAACTGCTCGTCAATATGCAGCCCGCCACCATAAGCGCGGCAAACGGCAAGCATATCGACGCGCGGCAGAGGGACTGCCTCAGAGCGGACGCGGTGCGCGAGGCATTGTCCTAAAACACCGCCGATAAACATATATAAAAACATATATCTTTCGATTCGGCGGCAATTTTTCGGCAATAATCTCTATTGTACGGTTCACCGCGGAAAGGAATGATGATATGTATAAGTTTACCGGCTTCACCCAGAAAGCCAACGACGTGCTCAACGCCGCCATTGAATACGCGGAGAATATGGGGCACACCTATATCGGCAGCGAGCATCTTCTGCTCGGTCTGCTGACCCGGAACGGCGGAATAGCCTATACCGTTCTGATAAACAAAAAGCTTACCGCCGGCAAGGTCGAGGACGCTGTCAGAAACAGCATCGGCTTTGGCGTACCGACGGTGCTGACGCCGGGCGATTTCACGCCCAGATGCAAAAATATTATTGAGAGCGCGATGATTCAGGCGCGGGATATGGGTCACAACTATGTCGGTACGGAGCATCTGCTTATCGCCATGATAAAAGAGGGCTCGAGCGCGGCAACCGCCGTTATGACCCGCCTCGGCGTGTCGCCGCAGGAGATTTTGCAGGAGCTTTTGAAAGCGTTCGGCTCGGCGTCAGGCAAGGATGCCGGAAAGCCGGAGACGGTCAAAAAGCCCGGCGGCAGAACGGATACCCCGACCCTCAATCAATATGGGCGCGACCTGACTTCGTTTGCCGCGGCGGGCAGAATTGACCCCGTCATCGGCAGGCAGAAGGAGATAGAACGCGTCATTCAGATTCTCTCGCGCAGAACGAAGAACAACCCCTGCCTGATAGGCGAGCCGGGGGTCGGCAAGACGGCAATCGCCGAGGGGCTCGCGCTGAAAATCGCTACGGGCGAAGTGCCCGAACTGCTCAAGGGCAAGCGCATAGTCTCGCTTGACCTCACTGGTATGGTTGCCGGTACAAAATACAGGGGCGATTTCGAGGAGCGCGTCAAATCCGCCATTGAAGAAGTTTCAAAGGCGGGGGATGTCATTCTTTTTATAGACGAATTGCATACGCTTATAGGCGCAGGCTCGGCGGAGGGTGCGGTCGACGCCGCGAATATTTTGAAGCCTGCGCTTGCCCGCGGCGAGATGCAGGTCATCGGCGCGACTACGCTCGAAGAATACCGCAAGCATATCGAAAAGGATGCCGCGCTCGAGCGCCGTTTCCAGCCCGTCACGGTCGGCGAGCCGAGCGAGGACGAGGCGGTCGCGATACTCATGGGCATCCGCGACAAATACGAGGCGCACCACAAAGTCAGAATAACCGACGACGCGATAAAGGCGGCGGTTAAAATGTCGGTGCGCTATATCGGTGACAGATATCTGCCCGATAAGGCGATAGATTTAATAGACGAGGCGGCGTCGCGTGTCAGGCTCAGCGCATTCACAGCGCCGCCGGATCTCAAGGATATGGAGGACAGACTCCGCGCCCTCGCCGAGGAAAAGGACTCGGCGGTGAATTCTCAGGAGTTCGAGCACGCCGCGCAGATACGCGACGAGCAGAAGAAGCTGAGCGACGAACTCGAGCGCGCAAAGCACAGCTGGCGCGAGGAATCGAGCAAGAAAATAGGTGAAGTTACCGCAGATAATATAGCCGAAATAGTCTGCGCGTGGACTGGGATACCCGTTTCGCAGCTGACTCAGGCGGAGAGCGAACGCCTGCTTCATCTCGAAGATGAACTGCACCGCAGAATAGTCGGTCAGGATGAGGCGGTCAGCGCGGTCGCGCGGGCGATAAGGCGCGGCAGAGTCGGGCTCAAAGACCCCAAACGCCCGACGGGTTCGTTCATCTTCCTTGGTCCTACCGGTGTAGGCAAAACAGAGCTCTGCAAGGCGCTTGCCGACTCGCTCTTCGGCGACGAGAACGCGATGATAAGGCTCGACATGTCAGAATATATGGAGAAACACACAGTTTCAAGGCTCGTAGGTTCGCCGCCCGGATATATCGGCTATGACGAGGGCGGTCAGCTGACCGAAAAAGTCCGCCGCAGACCGTACAGCGTCGTTCTATTTGATGAAATAGAAAAAGCGCACCCCGATGTTTTCAATATGCTGCTTCAGATACTTGACGACGGCATACTGACCGATTCGCAGGGGCGCAGGGTCGATTTCAAGAACTGCATTATTATAATGACCTCGAATGTCGGCGCGAAGCTGATTTCGGGCAGCGGAAAGGCGCTTGGCTTCTCTTCGGAGCGCGGCAATGTCCCGAGCTATGACCGCGTGCGCGAGCTTGTGATGAAAGAGCTCAAGAACACGTTCAGACCGGAATTCTTGAACCGCGTTGACGATATAATCGTATTCCACTCGCTCGAAAAGCAGGATATATCCGAGATTGCGCGCAGGATGCTCGAAACGCTCTCAAAGCGCGTGGCGCAGCTTGATATAACCCTGACTTTTGACGAATCGGCTGTTCAAAAGACGGCGGATGCGGGCTTCGACCCGGTCTACGGCGCGAGACCGCTCAAGCGTGTCATTCAGCAGCAGATCGAGGATAAGCTCTCGGAGCAGATGCTCGAGGGAAAGGTAACAACTGGCAAAAAGTATATCTGCAAAGCTGAAAACGGCGAATTTGTTTTTGAGGAGCAGGCGGAGCAAAAAGAAGAGCCGGAGACGGCAGAAACCGAATAAAATCACCCCGGAAGCGCAGGCTTTCGGGGTATCTTTATGCCGATGAAAGTAAAACATCCTCCGTATGGCGATGCATACGGAGGATGTTAGCTTTTATTAAATTACTCAGCCATTGCAATGAATCTCTTGAGATTCTCAAGCCCGATTTCAATGCCCGTGAGCGTCTGCTCGATGCCCTCGAACTCGATGCTGACATATTTGTCGTAGCCCGCGCGCTTGAGGATGCCTATGCACTGCGCCACTGGAATGTTGCCGTGACCAATTACCGCGCCGCGCAGGTAGTTTCCGGCTCTGCTGCGGAAGAATCCGCGCCCGGGATCGGGCTCTGAACCGCTCTTGATGTGAAAGTCCTTGGCGTGAACGTGCTTTGCGTATTTTGCGACTCTGCCGACCGCCTTGTCCGAAGGGTCATCGGCGCAGGCAAAGTTGCCCATGTCAACGAGCAGACCGAAGTTTGGGTTTGCAACTCCTGTGACGAGCTTTTCGACCCGGTCACTGTCCTGCGCAAAATAGCCGTGGTTCTCGACCATTGTAGATATGCCTTTCTCTGCGGCGTATTCGGTCACTCTGCGGCAGCCCTCGATGAGCGTGGGCAGAGCCTGATCAAAGCCGCAGTATGCGCTCTGCGGTGCATTGAAGCCGCCTGTCGCGTCGTGGCGCATGCCCGACGCGCCGAGTATCTCCGCGATATCGACCTGCCTGAACAGACGCTCGCACTCCTCGTCGAGCGGGCGGTTGAGAAGCTCCGCACCGATGGTGTAGTTGACTATCGGCAGATTTTTCTTTTCGCTCTCGTCGCGCAGACGCTTGGCGTATTCTTTAGCTGACATTCCGTCCTCGGGCATGAGGTCGATAAATTCGATTCCGTCGAAGCCCATCTCTTTGACCTTGCTTATGAGCTGAAGCTGAGTCAGCTCTCCGCTCGAAAGCATCGGCTGAAAGCTGTAGCTGCTGACGCAGGTTTTCATTTCATTCACCTCAGTCCATATATCCTTTGAGGAAACTTACGGCGTTGCCGATATCCTTCTCGGGGTCGTCGCCGACTTCGCGCTCTATCGTCAGGAAACCTTTGTAGCCGATGTCGTTGAGCGCGGATAGATATTCATCCCACTTGACGCTGCCCTCGCCGAGCGGCACTTCTTCAAACGAATCGCCCGTGACGAGCGGGTCTTTCTTTATGCCGTAGACTATCTCGGGATCTTTGTAGAAAATCTGAACGCCGTCCTTGGCGTGGGTGTGGACTATGTAGTCGCGCAGGTTATAGACCGCCTTTGCGGGGTCGTCGCCCGTGACCATAACAAGGTTTGCGGGGTCGAGGTTGACTGCGACGCCGGTCGAGCCGAGCGAGTCGAGAAACTTCTTGAGCGTCGCCGAAGTCTCGGGACCCGTCTCAATCGCAAAGTGCGCGTCGAGGCTGTCCGCGAAGCGGGAGAGCTCGAAGCATGCCTCCTGCATGATTTTATATCTCTCATGGCTGCTGTCCTCGGGCACAACGCCGATGTGGGTCGTGACAACATCCGTGCCGAGCTCTTTTGCAAGCTCGATTATTCTCTTTGACTTCTCGACTCTCCAGGGGTTCTCCTCTTTGTTGCCGAATCCGCCGCCGAGATCGCCGCAGAGGGCGGAGATAACGAGTCCGTTGTCCTCAACGAGCTTGCGGAAATCCGCGCGCTTTGAGCCGACAAGCTCCTCGGGCGACATTTCGCCGCTGGTGGCATAGACCTGGATGCCCTGCGCGCCGACCTTGGCGGCCTTTTTGACCGCTGTCGGGATATCCGTGCGGAAGCTGTTGATGATAACGCCTATTGGAAATTTCATGGTAGCACCGTCCTTAAAACGTATTTTTTACAAGGCAATGATAACAAATAAATGGGGGATATTCAAGAGAAAAAAGCCTTTTCACTCAATAAAATAAAAAACAGCTCGGCACGGGGAAAATCCCGAACCGAGCCATAATTTTTTATCAGCCGACGACTGACATAATAAAGACGATTATAACAATTATCGGCAGTACATAGGTGAAATAAGGTCTTATCCAGCCGGGCATTTTTGCGCCCTTTTCGCCGCAGTTGACTTCGCCGATGTAGTTCTTCCAGCCCCAGCCGTATTTCCTGCTGCAGAAGAGAACGTAGACAAGACTGCCGAGCGGGAGCAGGACGTTTGAAACGAGGAAGTCCTCGATATCCATGATGCCCTTGCCGGCTATCTGTATTTTTTCGAGCACATTGAAGCCGAGCACGCAGGGGAGCGAGAGCACGAGCATGAGCGCGATGTTTATCAGCGCAACCTTGCGGCGGCTGAGTTTTGTCAGCTCAAGCCAGAAGGACATGATGTTTTCAAAAACGGCAATGACCGTCGAGAACGCCGCGAATATCATAAACACGAAGAACAGCGCACCGACTATGCGTCCGCCGGGCATGCTGTTGAAGATGCTCGAAAGCGTCGTGAACAGGAAGCTCGCGCCGACAGTGCCCGCGTCTGCGGTGACGCCGCCGTTATAGGTGAAGCACGCGGGGAATATGATAACGCCGGACATGAGCGCAACAAAAGTGTCAAGCCCGACTATTGTAACAGCCTCGCCCAGGAGTCTGCGCTCCTTGCCGATGTAGCTGCCAAATATCGCGATAGAGCCGATGCCGATGCTCAGAGTAAAGAACGCCTGTCCCATTGCGGACGAGATTACAGTCCATACGCCCGAATTTTCAAAGGACTTGAGCGAGGGGACGAGATAGAATTTCAGTCCCTCTGCGGCGTTTGAGAGCGTGCAGGAATAGATCGCGAGCCCCACCATGAGAAGCAGGAGAGCTACCATCATCCATTTTGTTATCCTTTCGACGCCCTTTTGCAGACCGAACGAGCAGATGCCGAAGCAGACGAGAATGACCGTGAACGTGGCGCAGACCATGAGCACGGGATTGCTTATCACCGTGCCGAACACCGCGCCGAGCTCCTCTGCGCTCTTATACTCGAGGATAGAGCCGTCTGCATACTTTATAAAGTATATCAGCATCCAGCCGGAGATGGTCGTGTAGAACATCATGAGCAGATAGTTTCCGGCGATGCCGAGATACTTGGCGAGATGCCACTTCTGTCCCTTCTTTTCGAGCACGTCGTATGACGAAGCGATGCTGCGCTGGCTTGCGCGGCCGACTGCGAGCTCCGCCGTCATGACCGGTATGCCGAGCAGAATAAGAAACGCGATGTAAATGAGCACGAAGAACGCGCCGCCGTATGCGCCGGTCGTTATCGGGAATCTGTAGACGTTTCCCAGTCCGATGGCGCAGCCTGCCGAGATCAGAATAAATCCGAGTCTCGACGAGAATTTTTCCCTGTTTTCCATTGAATCTTCCTTTCAAAAGCCATAAAAAATGAGCCGATGATAATTCTACCACCGACTCAATGAAATTTCAATATTTTTAAAAAATAAGTTGAAAAGTCTGACTCAATCGAGCACGATTTCCATCTCTCGCTTCTGTATCTTCATACCGTGCTTCTCATAGAAACGCAGCGCGCCGTCGTTGCCCTCCCAGACGTTGAGCGTCAGGTCGTGGCAGCCGAGCTCCTTAGCCGTCTCGAGAGCTTTCTTGAACAGCGCGTCGCCGATGCCCTCGTGCCTGCACTTTTCGTCAACGCACAGGTCGTCGATATAGAGCTCCTTGTTCGGGCAGCGTGCGGAGTCAACGGAGTGGTCGATGAGAATGCAGAAAATATATCCGAGCACCTCGTCGTTCTCGTCCGCCGCAACAAAAGTTATGCGGTTCTTGTCGGCTAAGAGCTTCGCGAGACGCTCGCTGTCGTATTTCGACTTTCCCGCCTTGAACAGGTCGGGTCTTATCCCGCTGTGAAGATTGCAGATATATTCGAGCAGTTCGAGCATTTTAGGGCAGTCTTTTTCTTTTGCGTTTCTTATTTCTTTGAGCATTTTTATTCCCTCACTTTACGCAGATTCTCTCAATACTTCTTGACTTTCCGGTTTTTTCGTCAACGTCGATTATAACGCCGCACATCATGCACGCGCCGTCGCTTATCTCAAAGCGCGTCGGAAGTCCCGTTTTGAGCCACGATATCGAAGCCTCGGGGCGGACTCCGAGCACCGATAGCTCAGGACCCGTCATGCCGAGGTCGGTTATATAAGCCGTGCCGCCTGGCAGGATTTTTTCGTCGGCTGTCTGAACATGGGTGTGCGTGCCGACAACGGCGGTCGCCTTGCCGTCAAGATAAAATCCCATGGCGAGCTTCTCGGCTGTAGCCTCGGCGTGGATATCAACTATTTTTATCCGGCAGTCGCTTATATTTTCCATGAGAGAGTCGATGCAGGAGAACGGATTGTCCGAACCGTTTATATATGCGCGCCCGAGCAGGTTTATAACGCCGATGCGGACTCTGCCCATGTCTATAACGCCGAAACCCTTGCCGGGGCAGGCGGCGCCGACATTCGCCGGGCGGATTATATCGCCGCGCTCGTCGAGAAAATGATATACCTCGCTGCGCCGAAAAGCGTGGTTGCCGGTCGTTATAAAATCAACGCCGCTTGAAAATATGTGCTCGGCGGCGGACGAAGTTATCCCGTTGCCGGGCGCGGCATTCTCGCCGTTGGCTATCACGACATCTATGGCTTTTAGCTTCTTGAAGCCGGGGAGCACCGAACGCAGAAAGTCGCAGCCCTGCGTGCCGACGATGTCGCCTATAAGAAGTATATTCATTCCGATTTTCCTCTCAAAAAATCCCACCGCGTTTGACGGTGGGATGATTTTTATTTTGCGTAGTCGCTGACTCTGCTCTCCCTGATAATGTTGACCTTTATCTGACCGGGATATTCAAGCTCGTCTTCGATCTTCTTGACGATGTCGCGGGCGATGAGAACCATCTTCTCGTCGCTGACGACTTCGGGCTTGACCATTATGCGCACTTCGCGACCAGCCTGAATGGCGAACGAACGCTCAACTCCCTCGAATGAGGATGCGATGCTCTCGAGCTTTTCAAGGCGCTTGATGTAGTTCTGAACATTCTCGCGTCTTGCGCCGGGGCGGGAAGCCGAAACGGCATCGGCAGCCTGAACGAGGCAGGCGACAAGCGTCTTTGCCTCAACGTCGCCGTGGTGAGCCTGAATGGCGTGAATGACGCCCTCGCTCTCGCGGTATTTCTTCGCGGCCTCAACGCCCAGCTCAACATGCGAGCCGTCCATCTCGTGGTCGAGTGCCTTGCCGATATCGTGAAGAAGACCGGCTCTCTTCGCAAGCTTGACGTCGGCGCCAAGTTCCGCCGCCATGAGACCTGCGATATAAGAAACTTCGAGTGAATGATTGAGTACGTTCTGACCGTAGCTCGTTCTGTACTTGAGCTTGCCGAGAAGCTTGACGAGCTCGGGATGCACTCCGTTGACTCCTGCGTCGATGAGTGCGCGCTCGCCGGTTTGCTTGATTGTTGCATCGACCTCGCGGCGGGCTTTCTCGTACATCTCTTCGATGCGGGCGGGATGAATTCTGCCATCCGAAATGAGCTTTTCGAGCGTCAGACGCGCGACCTCGCGGCGAACCGGATCGAAGCTCGAAACTGTGATAGCCTCGGGCGTGTCATCGATTATCAGATCGACGCCGGTTATGGTCTCGAGCGTGCGGACATTTCTGCCCTCGCGTCCGATTATGCGTCCCTTCATCTCATCGTTGGGCAGCGCGACAACGGATACCGTGGTCTCCGCAGTGTGATCCGCAGCGCAGCGCTGGATAGCGGTGCCGATTATCTCTCTTGCAATGGAATCAGCCTCGTCCTTTGTGCGCTGCTGATATTCGAGCACCTTGACCGCCTTCTCGTGAACAAGGTCGTCTTCAAGGTTCTTGAGCAGGTATTCCTTCGCCTGCTCTTTGCTGTAGCCCGAGATTTTTTCGAGCATATCGAGCTGGCTCCTCTTGAGGCTTTCCGCCTCGGCGAGTCTGTCATCCGCATCCTTTATCTTGCGGTTGAGAGCCTCGTCCTTCTTTTCGAGATTCTCGATCTTTTTGTCGAGGCTCTCTTCTTTCTGAATGACTCTGCGCTCCTGGCGCTGAACTTCATTGCGCCTTTCGCGCAGTTCTTTTTCGTTTTCGCTTCTCTGCTTGTGGATCTCATCCTTGGCTTCAAGGATAGCTTCCTTCTTCTTGGCCTCTGCCTGGGTCATAGCCTCGCTGACTATGCGGTTCGCTTCTTTTGTGGCGGAACCTATTGCGGCTTCGGCAACTCTCTTCCTATGTAAACCGCCGAGAATGAAACCGATAATTCCGAATGCAACTCCGGCAGCGGCTATAAGAATAATTTTCCAAACGTCCAAACGAATAACACCTCCCTGATTAAATTTTTCTGATTATCTGTAAAACTTAGTAAATAACAACATGGAGTATAGCTTGGCACATAATACTACCATTATTATGTATAATAACCTTAAACGGGAGAAATGTCAAGGTATTATTGCAACACATGGTACAAAAATTTATGGAAGTTGAACAAAATCCCGCGCGAAAGAAAGTGTTGACTTTTTCGCGTTTGGTGATAAAATGATAATGTTAAAAGCTGTGAAGCAGAAGACGTGTTCCGAACATCCTCAAAGAGAGCCGCGCGCCGTTGGCTGAGAGTGCCGGTGTTGATATGGGATATGTTACCGCTGCCGAGTGCGCACCGAAGCCCTGTGGGATAGGCTGCGACGTATGACCGCGTTAAGGTCGCATGAGTGGCGGCGTGAGCCGCAAACCGGGTGGAACCGTGGAGCATTCGCTTCACCCCTGTAATTTTTTTATGGGGGTGGAGCTTTTTTCATCCCTGAGACGGGCATTTGCCCGAAGCTGAAAGGAGAAATTTTTATGGTAAACATTGAACTCAAGGGCGGAGTCGTCAAGGAGTTTGACGACGGAATAACTGCCATGGAAGTGGCGAAGAGCCTCGGCATGGGACTCTATAAGGCGGCGTGCGTCTGCCGCATCGACGGCGAGGTCAAGGATCTTCGCACCCCTATAAACAAAGACTGCAAGCTCGAAATTCTTACCTTTGACGATGACGACGGAAAGCGCGCGCTCAGACATACCGCTTCGCACGTCCTCGCCCAGGCTGTCAAGCGCCTTTATCCCGAGGCGAAGCTCGCGATAGGTCCCGCTATCGACAACGGCTTCTATTATGACTTCGATGTCGATGTGCCGTTCACTTCCGAGGTTCTTGAGAAAATCGAGGCGGAGATGAAGAAGATAGTCAAAGAGGCTCTGCCGCTCGAGAGATACGAGCTCGATCCCGACGAGGCTATCGCTATGATGGAGAAGAAGGGCGAGCCCTACAAGGTCGAGCTTATCAAAGAGCACGCAGGCAAGGGCGAGAAGATATCGTTCTTCCGTCAGGGCGAGTTCGATGAGCTCTGCGCAGGTCCGCACGTCCCCGACACTTCGCGCGTCAAGGCATTCAAGCTGACCTCCTGCACCGGCGCATACTGGCGCGGCGACTCGGACAACAAGATGCTCCAGAGAATCTACGGAACCGCTTTCACGAAGAAAGAGGATCTTGACAATTATCTTCATATGCTCGAAGAGGCGAAGAAACGCGACCACAGAAAGCTCGGCAAGGAGCTCGGTCTGTTCACCATCATGGATGAAGGTCCCGGCTTCCCGTTCTTCCTGCCCAACGGCATGGTTCTCAGAAATACCCTTATCGATTACTGGCGCGAAGTGCACAAGCGCTACGGCTATGTCGAGATATCCACTCCGATGATGCTCAACCGTTCGCTCTGGGAGCGCAGCGGTCACTGGGATCACTACAAGGAGAATATGTACACCACGGTTATAGACGGCACCGACTTTGCGATAAAGCCGATGAACTGTCCCGGCGGAATGCTCGTCTATAAGCTTCAGCCCCATTCATACCGCGACCTGCCCCTGAGAATGGGCGAGCTCGGTCTGGTTCACCGCCACGAGCTGTCCGGCGCGCTCCACGGTCTGTTCCGCGTGCGCTGCTTCACTCAGGATGACGCGCACATCTTCATGACATGGGATCAGATGAAGGACGAGATAAAGGGCGTTGTCCGCCTGTTCGACGAGGTCTATTCCGTATTCGGACTGACCTATCAGATCGAAGTCTCGACCATGCCCGAGGATCACATGGGCGACGAAAAAGACTGGGATTTCGCAACAGAGACTCTCAAGGCAGCAGTCACCGAGATGGGCAAGGACTTTGTTATCAATGAGGGCGACGGCGCGTTCTACGGACCGAAGCTCGACTTCCACCTGTCCGATTCCCTCGGCAGAACATGGCAGTGCGGCACCATCCAGCTCGATATGCAGCTGCCCGAGCGCTTTGAGCTTGAATACACCGGTGCTGACGGCGAGAAGCATCGCCCGGTCATGATTCACCGCGTTGTCCTCGGCTCTATCGAGCGTTTCATCGGCGTTATCACCGAGCACTTTGCCGGCGCGTTCCCGCTGTGGCTCGCTCCCGAGCAGGTCAAGATTCTGCCGATATCCGACAAGTTCCACGGCTATGCCGAGGAAGTCCGCCAGCAGCTCGATATGGCGGGACTCAGAGTCAGCGTTGATACCCGCAGCGAGAAGATAGGCTATAAGATCCGTGAGGCTCAGCTCCACAAGATTCCCTACATGCTCGTCATCGGCGAGAAAGAGGTCGAGAGCGGCACAGTCAGCGTCAGAAAGCGCGGTGAGGGCGACATCGGCGCGATGAGCATTGCCGATTTTGTTGACAGCGCAAAGACCGACGTGGCTGAAAAGACTATCTGGTAAAATTTTACAATTAAATCTGTATTTCGGCGCAGTATACAACATCTTGTGTACTGCGCCGAATCTTTTTCTATTCGCCGAAAATTTTTTTGGAATCTGCCCCCAAAAAGTGGCTCAAAACTATTGCGCAAATTAAGATTGTGGTTTATAATTAGGGTGCAATAGGTGGATAAGTGCACCCAAGTGGTGGATAAAAACACCGAAATTTTCTCAAAAGGGGGCGAGCGCATGGAAAAAACTGAATTCGGCGGATTTTTTGTTCATACGCTCGACCAGAAAAACCGAGTGTTTATCCCGGCGGAATTCCGCAGCAAGCTCGGCGCGGAATTCGTCGTCTGCACTCCGCCCGGCAGCACCGACTGCATTATTATATACACAGTCGAAGAGTGGGACAGATATTTTGAGAATCTCCGCAGCCTCTGCACAGGCGCGGATCGCGCATTCGCAGAGCGTATTGCGAGCAGCTCAAAGAGATGCGTCGTTCCCGATAAGCAGGGCAGAATAACCCTCTCTGCTGATCACTGCGCAAAGGCGCACCTCGAAAAAGAGGCACTGATAGCCGGCGTCGGCAACCGCGTGGAGATATGGAACCCCGCACTGTGGGAAGAGAAGTGCGCGGAGAATATGGCGAAGATCGAAGAACTCGCGAAGCTCGTTCAGCTTTGATGCGGAGGGCGGCATAAAATGGAGTTCAAACATATACCCGTACTTTTCAATGAGTCGATCGAGGCGCTTGATATAAAGCCGGACGGTCTTTACGCAGACTGCACTGCGGGCGGCGGCGGTCACTCGAAAGCGATATTGGACAGGCTCTCGGAAAACGGCAGGCTCGTCGCCATTGACCGCGACCCCGAAGCGATAGAGACGCTCACAAAGCGTTTCGAGGGCAGAGAGAATGTCAGCATAGTCAACGATAACTTCTTTAATATAAAGAGCATACTTTCGCAGTTCACCGACGAGGGCGCGGACGGCATCCTCGCAGATCTCGGAGTAAGCTCCCATCAGCTCGACGATGCCGCGCGCGGATTTTCTTTCCACGCGGACGCTCCGCTCGACATGAGAATGTCAATGCAGGGCATGAGCGCGGCGGACGCAGTCAACTCGCTTTCACAGCGCGAGCTGCAGGATATCATCTACAGATACGGCGAGGACAAGTTCGCTCCGCGTATAGCGGCGGGAATAGTCCGAGCGAGGGCTGAAAAGCCGATAGAAACAACACTGGAACTCGCCGAGATAGTCAAAAACTCTATTCCGGCAGCGGCGCGCCGCGAGGGAGGCCACCCCGCGAGGCGCACCTTCCAGGCGTTGAGAATTTACGTCAACGGCGAGCTTGACGGACTCGACAGAGCGATTGGCGATATGTTCGATTCGCTCAAGGTCGGCGGCAGGCTCGCGATAATAACCTTCCATTCGCTCGAGGACAGAGCGGTCAAGCAGACTTTCGTCTCCCTGTGCGAGGGGTGCATATGCCCGCCGGAGTTCCCGGTGTGCGTCTGCGGGAGAAAGAGCCGCGGCAGACTGCCGCAGAAGGCGGCGGCTCCGGGCAAGGCGGAGCTCGAAGAGAATCCGCGCAGCAGAAGCGCAAGGCTTCGCGTAATAGAGAAAATCAGATAATTTTAGTATAAACGGGAAAAAGTTACGGAGAAAGGATGGTAACTATGGCAACAAATCTCAACGGCACGCAGGCGTATAGGTTCGAGCTCTTTGAGCCTCAGCAGGCTATGCCCGCGCCGAAGAAAAAAGAAATAAACAGGCGCATTGCCGTTATTCTCAGCGTGGCTGTCGTTATGTTCGTACTTCTG